>JAZDJV010000001.1:0-2402 GCA_043803585.1 Microcaldota archaeon
CCCCCACTACGACGCAGACGGCCTGTCTGCGGGGGCGATTACTGCGCTGATCCTTGAAAGGCTCGGAAAAAAGTACAAAATCAGCGCCACTCGGGCTCTTGATACTGAGAGGCTGGCGAAAATAAAACCACTCGGAGACAACTTTATTTTCGTTGATATAGGAAGCGGCTCAATGACTCTGCTTGAAAAGGAGCTGAAAGGGAAGAATTACGCGATAATCGACCACCACAAACCAGAGAAGCTGTATGAACAGAGCATAAAACAGCACTTCAACCCCTCGTTCTCAGACTACAGCGGGGCTGACGAAGTTTCAGGCGCAGGCGCCTGCTACCTTGCGGCAAAAGAAATTGACGGAAAAAACGTGAATCTTGCCCACATCGCTGTTGTCGGGGCGCTGGGCGACATGCAGGACAGCGGGGGGAAAGCTGAAATCGCTGAACAGAGAGATAGTTGATGATTCAAAAGCAGCCGGCTTTTTGGAAACAAGACAGGATATACAGCTTTTCGGCAGGCATTCGCGCCCGCTCATACAGTTCTTGTCATACTGCACAGACCCTTTTCTGCCTGGCCTCACTACAAATGAAGAGGCTTGCAGATTTTTCATAATGGAGTTGGGCATTGAGCTTGTTGGCAAAGACGGCATGTGGAAAACATACTCAGGCCTTGATGAAAACGAAAAAAAGAAGCTTGTCTCGGGAATTTACGTTTACGGGAAGAAAAGCGGCATCCCTGAATTCATTTTGAAGAGGCTCGTTGGCGAGGTTTATGAGCTGAAAAAAGAGCAGGAGAACACCGAGACAAAGGATGCAAAGGAATTTGCCACAATGCTGAACGCCTGCGGAAGGCACGAGCAGGATGAAATCGGAATAAAAGTGGCCATGGGCGACCGCGGGGAATATTTCAGAAAAGCCAGAACGCTGCTGCAGAACCACAGAAAGATGCTGCGCGACGGAATTGAATGGGCCCAAAAGAAAGGGGCGAAGGAAATGGGCAGCATCTACGTTCTTGACTGCGGAAACGCCATAAAGGACACGATTGTCGGCACAATCGCCGGGATGCTTTACGGCGCGCAGGTGATAAGGCAGGACAAGCCTATAGTCGCCCTTTCAATAGACGACGAAGGAAAGGCAAAAATCAGCGGGAGGGCAACCTGGGCTTTGGTGCGCGCCGGGCTTGACTTGGGAAAAGCCATGCGCTTCTCTGCCGAAAAAGTCTCCGGAGTAGGCGGGGGTCACGTGATTGCTGCCGGAGCCAATATCGCGCCTGAAAAAACAGACGAATTCCTGAAATTCTTTGACGAAGAAGTGGGCAGGCAGATGAAGGCCGGGAAAGGCTGACTAGCGGATATAAATCCTGATTCTCCCTAATTATAGCATGGGAAGAAGAGGCAAGAAATCTGCTGTGCTTGTCGTGCAAAGGAATAGAGATGGTAAAAGAGTAGATCTGCCCTTAGGTGAAAAGGAGTTCAGATTATATTTCGCTCTCAAAAACAAAGGCAGGGGGCGGCCTGTCTATCCAACGAAGGGAGAAGCTGCCAGAGAACATGGGGTGTCTTTTGCTTATGCCAGCGCGCTTGACAGAAAAATGAAGGAAAGGGGGCTTCCTGGCTTGTTTAAGGATGGCCTGCTTGGAAATATTAGAACAAAGGGAGGAGGATTTGGAAAAGGAAAACGAAGCTTAATGGAGCCGACCGTACTTAACCGTAAAGGGAAGAAAGTTAGGGTTCCGTTAAGCGCAGGCGAAAAACATGCGCTGAAAACAGGCGAAGGCAGCCCAACCACAATGTATGAGACAAGAAAGAAGTTATTGAAAGCAGGTTTTACAGAAAGAGAACTTCCAAAAACAGTTAGAAAAACAGTGGCTTATGGGGAAAGAGCGGAAGTAAAATTATTTGATAAAAATGGCAGGCCGGCCGAGGTGCCGCTTAAGCCATGGATGGAGAGATTCATCAATAAAAAGGGCAATATTAGGGGTGTAGATGAAAGGACGATAGGGCACCTAAAATCAATGGTAAGATTACTTCTTGAGAAAAATAATATTGTGATTCCGGAGTGGCTGGAAAGAGAGAGACCTGGAACAAAACATAAAGCATCAAAAGAAAATGTGCGCGCCTCCATTGCAACAGACACAGAACCAGTTGTCAGAATCATTACTGAGAATGGGGCTGTTGTTCTGCCTGATAAATCTGCCGTGGGGCTGGCAGAATCGAAATTAAACAAAAAAGAAAGAGGGCGTTTTGATGCGAAATATTCCGATGAAATTAAAGCAATCAGGTTTGGCTCGGGAAAGAATGCCCTCTTGTTTAAAGTTAAAGACATATCAGAAGTGGGAAAATCGCCGTCATGGAAACATGAAACCCATCAGATTGAAGTAAATCTCAACGGCAGAAAAAAGAGGATAGA
>JAZDJV010000002.1:0-2575 GCA_043803585.1 Microcaldota archaeon
CGAAATTGTCATTTTCTTTTATCCACTGCGTGACTTCTGCAAGGCCCTTCATTCCGCCAGGCGAAGCTGTTTTTTCCAGCCCCCTAGTTCCGCCCTGCGAAGCTGTTTTTGCCAACTCATTTATTGCTCTGTGCGCAGCCCCTTCTTTGTCGCTGTTTAGCGATTCCATAGCATATTTATATGAATATAGTCCATAAATAGCTATGGATTTTTTAAAGAAAATCGTAAGCAAGAAGAAGGAACAGGCTGAAGCAGGACCGACCAGCCTTGAGCAGGCTAACCAGAAAATAGCCCAGTATGAGGCGAAAATGCACGAATATTACCACAGGCTTCTTCTGCTTGACATGCTTCTGAACAGGTACGGCCAGCACATAAACGAAAAGGAGGCCAAGACAGTGCAGGACCTCAAGGAAATGGTCCAGCCAGACAACACCAACATTAAGGAGCTGGTTGAGAAGCTGAAAAAGGAGGATCCTGATGCACCGCAGCAGGCTCTGCTGAAAAAGGCGTTTGAATTTATCAGGGACGAGATTGATTCTGTGCCTTCCTTGGGCGTGAATTTCTGGATGACGATAAAGGAGATGCTTGACAACAGTATAGCTGACTATGAGGACAAAGCAATCTTCCTGTGCTCGCTTTTCGAGGCACTCGGCGCAGACTCCAGAATAATGATAGCCGAATTCTCGGGCGGGTCAAACAGGCCGCTGGTGCTTATTGACATGAAAGGCAGCTACAGGCTGTGCGATCCGAATGCAAGCCACGAATTTGAAAAATACGTGGGCCAGCTCGACGACATTCTTGCAAAATACGAGTTCAACGGCGAGAAAATCGTGAAAAGAATGTACGAGTTCAACGACAAGATGTACGACAGCCACGAGGAAGAGTAGTTTTTATGGAGAAATATCCTGCCGCTCCGTGCGGGCTTTACTGTGGCATATGCAACAACTACTTACAGGACTTATGTCACGGCTGCGAATGCAACAAAAAAGACTGCAGAGCGGATCACTACCATGGACACTGCTTTATTTACAAATGCGCTCAAGACAAGAAAATTTCTGGCTGCTATGAATGCAGCGGATTTCCATGCCAAAAATCAACTGAATTTACAAAAGATCCACTTTGGAAAACTCACGTTCAATGCGAAAATAACATAAAAAGAATAAAGCAAATCGGCAAAAAACAGTGGATAAAAGAACAGGAATTGTACTGGTCAGACGAGAAAAAACGGGAAGCAAGAATGAAACTGCAGATTGAATGCAAGGCGAAATCATTCAAACAAGAATAGATTCATTGTTGTTGCCTGCGCAACAAAGTTTTTTAAACAGCGCAAAGGAGAATATTATTATGGCAGTTGAATCAGACAAGACAAAATGCATTTACTGCGGAGGGTGCGTGGCGGTCTGCCCGAAGGGCGCCCTGACGCTGAAGGAGACTTACATTGAGTGCGACGCTTCAAAATGCATAAACTGCGGCGCATGCATCTCATTCTGCCCGGCAGGGGCGATGAAAAAGAAGTGACATTATGGCTGAAAATTCTTTTGGAATTACAAACGACTATCCCTCAAGGAAATGGGATGTGATTATCGTCGGCGCCGGCCCAGGCGGCTCAATTGCCGCGCGCGAGTGCGCAAAGCGCGGGCTCAAGACGCTCGTGATCGAGAAAAGGCAGGAAATCGGCGCGCCGGTCAGGTGCGGCGAAGGCCTGGGCGAAGTGTGGATGAAAAAGTCCAACCTTGAATACGACCCGAGCTGGTGCCTTTTTGAGTCGCACGGCGCCCTTCTCGTCTCTCCAAGCGGAAAAGAGATTGAAATCCGCACGAAAAACAAGGGCTATGTGATTGAAAGAAAGAGATTTGAGAAAAAGCTGGCCCAGCAGGCCATACTGGCGGGCGCGAAATACATCATCAAGTCCGAAGTTTTTGACGTTCTTAAGGAAAAAGATTATGTCATAGGCGTGAAAGCTAGGACGCCCGAAGGCGATTTTGATTTCAAAGCCAAGCTGGTGATTGCGGCAGACGGCGTCGACTCGAAGACAGCCCGATTCGCGGGCATAAACACAATGGTTTCGACAGCCGATGTTGACTCAGGCTACGAATACGAGATGGAGGGCCTGAAAGTGCCGAAGGGAAAGCAGGACTTGATTCATCTTTATGTCGGAAACGAAGTGGCTCCGCGCGGATACGTGTGGATATTCATGAAATCGCCTACGCTCGCCAATGTCGGAATAGGCATAACAGGCACAAGCGGCGCAAAGGGAAAGACGGCGAAATATTATCTTGACAAATTCATCGCAAGCAGGCCGGATATTTTCAAGGACGCCTCAATGACCGAAATCAAGGGCGGAAACTGCCCTGTCGGCAGGCCCATGGAAAAGATGGGGTACAACGGTCTGGCCCTGGTCGGAGACGCAGGCAGAATGGTCAACGCCATACACGGCGGCGGAATAGGAAACGCGATGGAAGCCGCAATGCTGCTCGCAGAAGTCGCAAAGAAAGGGATTGACAAGAATGATGTTTCAGCCGAGTTTTTGAACAAAGAGTACACTGAAAAGTGGTATGAGATGCGCGGAAACCAG
>JAZDJV010000003.1:0-5180 GCA_043803585.1 Microcaldota archaeon
TGACGCGTCTTTTTTCTTTATCTCAACCACGTTCTGGACAAGCGACATGTATCCGTCGCCCAGATTCATGCCCATGCTGAGAGCCTGAGGGCCGACAAATATAGGCTTCCCCGCCGCGTCAAGAAGCTGGTAGCCGTTCTGCGCCACGCAGACGTAGCTGCCGTCAGCCGCCTGCTGGCACAGGTCGATTTTGCACTGGTCGTTCTGGAACCACTTTATGTTTGAATCCTTGAAATGAACATAATATGTTTCGGTCCCTGTCACGCTTGTGACCGAGTCCTTGATGTCCGCATCAACGCTCAGAGCCTGCTCAGCCATGTTGTTTTTGATGTAATCCATTTCCTGCGTTGTTCCTGGGTTGAACAGCCCGAAAACCGTTTCAGCCGCATCCTGTATCGGCTTTACAATCTGCGCGGCAAGGTCTGTCACGTCATCGCTTTTGTACATCTCCCTGAATCCAATGCCGTAGAAGCTTGTTTCAGCGCAGTTTGCGAGCTTTTCAGCTATTTTTTGTTCGTACTCTGATTCAAAGTACATGGCCGCCATGTTTGCCATGTCTATGGAAAAACTGATCAGCAGCCCGACGCCTGTTCCTGAGAAGTAGCTTGTGACAGAGGAAGTGGCTGAAAGCGCAAGCGCCAAACCTTTTCCGATTCTGATGAGGTCCTGCTCATCCTTCCCGAAAACAGTGTCGCAGTGCTGCCCCGATTCATACGCTTTTTTCACGTCCGAGAGCTCGGCGTATTTGTACTGGCTCCAGTCATACGCGTTCTGAAGCATGATTGTGCTTCCGGCAGCAGTGCCTATCGCCACCCCAGCCGCCGCCCCGGCGCCGCCGCCGGCAATGAGCCCGACAATCGGGAAAAGCAGGAATGTCGATCCGATAAATGCAAGGTCCCGCCCAGCCCTTCCGAATGATATGAAGGGGCTCAGCATGCCGCCTGTAAACTGGTCTTTTGCCTGATCTTCTGACAGCAGTCCGCCAATGTCAGTGTTGTACACCTTGAACGCGAGCGCGCTCAGCCCGCCGTTTGTGTATCCCTTCGGATTCTCAAAAGTGATTGTTCTTGCGCTGTCCTCATAGACAGACAGGAACCTCCAAAAATTAAACATTCCCCCGGTTGTGTTGTCCACGAATATGCCGTTTGTGCCCTGCGACGTGAAGCTGGCCGCGTACGCGGTCTGATCATATATGAATACGAGGTCTTTTATGTTTCTGGCTTTCACCCTCTTCTCCGAGTCCTTCACCTGCTGTCCGAGCTGGTCAAATACGGAGTTGACGAAGCCCGAGACAAAAGTCTGGAACTTGGGCATTTTTGCTGTCTGGTCTATTTCAATATAATGCTGGAGGTCCTTGCCGTTTGTGTAGTCTCTTGTTTCGTCGCTGATCTTGAAAATCACCTTGGTCAGCTCATACCACGGCTGCCTTATGTGCTCATTGTTGTACCAGATGCCCATGGTTGTCCAGAAGTTCAGGCGCTGCGCCCGTGAAAGCGTCTTTATGAACAGGCTGCCCTTCACTTTGTTCGCCAGCTGCTGCATAAGATACGCTGCTTTCCCGAGTTTGCCGCCTTCCTCGCCTGCTTTTTCAAGCCCCCCTCTGAATGCTGACGTTCCGGTTGTCCATCTCGCCCACCTTTCAGTCAGCGTGGCAGGTTTTGTAAGCTTATCAACGCTGTCTGCCGCGTCACTAATTTCATTTACACCTTGTATAATTTTAGATGTTCCTGCTTCTCCTTCATTGATTCCTTCTTTTATTAAAGCTGCACCATGTTCATATCCGCCATTTAGCACTCCTGTTTCAGGGTCAAATGTGGCTACTGCATTTTCTAATTTTTCAGCCTTTGTGCTAAGTGCGTCGCCCTGTGCCAAGAGGCTGTTCACCCTCAACCTGCTGCCGCCGTTCTGCTCCAATTCGGCGGCTGCGCTCCATTTTTCTTGCGCCCCTATATTTAATGCGTTTATCTCTTTTATTATTTTTCCTTCATCGCCCGGAACCTCTGATATTATCGCTTCAGTTTTTTTTGCCAGTTCTCCGGCTGATAACGTTGCCTTATAACCTTCTCCGCCGCCGGCTTCAAATGCTTTTATGATTACTTCGGTTTGTTTGCCAATTTCAGCTGACTCTACTGCGGTTGTTTTTGCCTCGCTTACTGCCTGCCCCATTTCCCGGATAGAGCTTGGCGAACGGAGGAACTTCTTTATCCTCGTCAGCGCCCCGCTGCCAAATCTGCCGCCCGAACCGGCAGCTCCTGCGGCTTCTGTGGCCCCGGCAGCAGCCGCTCCGCCGGCAAGCCCTGTTCCAATGGATATCAGGTTAAACGCCATCGTATATCTGTCCTGCGTGGCAAAGGTTTTTATGAAGTTAAGGAACGCGGTCCTCGTCTCGGGCGCAAGGTAAAGGTCGTCCGAGTTCACATCAAGCTCAGCCTGCTTCGCGTCGGCGAAAGATGAGGTGGATGATTTTTCCAATTTTGCGTTGAGGTTTTTAATCGCCTGATTCACCACTTTTTTCATGGCTGCGTCGCTGCTTTCAGCGTCTTTTATGTCAGCTTCGCTGATTCCGGCGTCCCTCATTAGTTCAGAGCCGTAGCTGCTGTCCCAAAGATTTTTCCAGCCTGTGGATAAACGGTTCCACCATTCTGCCGGACTCCAGGGGTTTTTGGCTATATCGCGCAGCTGTGTAAGGTACTCAATGCCGTCCTTCATCCTCGTCGCTTCTTCATTTGAAGGCACTCCGCCGAGGCACTCGTCGCCCTTTGAGGCGCAGTATCTCATGTTGTCGCTGAGCTGGGCGGCGTAGGAAATCTTTCCGTCGGCGAACAGTTTGTTCAGCGAGCAGGTTGCCGCCGGGTCAACCGCCTTTCTTTCCATTATGTCATAAACAAGCGCCGGCCTGCCGTCTGCCCCGGCAATAAACAGCTTCTTCGTGTCATCGGGATTTATGTCGCTGTTGGGCGTTCCGCCCGCGTTTTCAATGCCCTGGTTGTAAATTTCCTGCTCTTTGTTTCCGAAAGCGTCAATCTGGGTGACCACGTCGGAGATTTTCGTTTTGAGCGCGTTGTACTCCTCAATGTCAAGGGCGTCAATCCACACGTCGTCGTCGCAGGGCGCGCCGTCTGCCGGGACATTTATCTTTCTGCCGAGAGAAGCTGTGTTTTCATCAGCTGTTTTCTCGGCGTATTCGTCAAAATAAACATTAGCCGGCTCGGAGTAAACACTCCTCGGCTCGCAGATGGTGTACCCTACGATTGAAAAAGTGCTGAAAAGCATGATAAAAGCTGCGCAAAATGAGCTGACCCTCATAATCAAATCATATCTGCTGATTTTGTTCATTTTTTCTCTCTCCTCGCCCTGTACTGCTCCCTTCTGCTTGATAGCTTCTGTGAAGAAGCAGATTCTTTTTTCTTCTCAGGTTCATAATATGTTATTTTCTTGGCTCCGCCCTTGCTGCCCGGCTTCACAGCCCAGTAAGCTGTGCCGGCCACTGCTATTATGAGCACAATATAAAATAAAATTTCCGGAGTGAACTGAAATCCGGCAGTCCCCTGCGCCTGGTTTAAATCCCAGTCAATAAGCATTGACTCAAGGTCATTGGACACAGGTGAGAGATACGCGTTTATCTCCCTGCCTCTGAATCCCTTGCATTCAATTGTGAACACTTTTGATTCGTTTCCGACAAGATACTTGTCGCAGTTGGTGTAGTCAATGGCAAGAGGGTTGACGATTCCGAGCAGAGCTTCATTGTCAGCGGCATACCATGTGTAATTGAAGCAGTTGGTCGCCGAAGTGTTGTCATTCAGATTCATTGTTTCGTAGCAAAGCTGCGCGCTCACGTCTTTCTGAAGCGTAAATCCCGTGAAACAGCCGACGTCTATGATATCTGTGCAGTTGCTTGTGCAGGACGCGTTTTCATTTGTTGAAAAACAGCCGATGTCGTCCGTGAATTTTATCGGAGCGCTGCCGGCGAAATTCATAATCGGGCATTCCCACACGCCGCTGTCAATTTCTAAGCATCCTATGTCCTCCAGAGTGTACTCACACAGGCCTGCGCCGGCAATCAGCAGAATTGCTATGAAAATTTTCAGTTTCATGTCGTCATATCCTTCATAATTTTTTTATGCTGCGCCGCCTATCATGCTCCCTATAATATATACACTCACCGCAAGAGCGGAGAGGCACACGATGCTCATAACCAGATCTATGATATAAATCTTAAGCGTCCCGGGAATCTCGTACCTTTCAGACATTTTCCTGTCAAGCGCGATTCCGCCAAGCACAAGGGCGGTGAGCGCGGCCCAACTGACTGCGAAGCTCACTGCAAACTGCCCGAAGTCAACGATTTTCCACGCGTTTCCGAACAGGGCTGTCCACACAAGTATGAATACAAAGAACAGCAGAAGCATTGCGAAAGTGACTGCCCCTACTTTCAGAATCCTGTTGATGCTTCCGCCTATTTTTGAATACAGCATTTTTCCGGCAAGGACAAAAGGATAGGCGATTAAAGACGCGAAAAAAGCTATTTTCAGGAGAACAAACATGTCAAGCCCTGAGCCGAGGAATTCGAACATCAGCCAGCTGAGCGGATTTGTTATCGCATTTGCAAAAGGCATCTTCAACGCAGCTCCTATCTATTTCTTCCGGAAAAATCAATCAAATAGTATATAAATACTTAACCCATAACACAATTATGCTTGATTTGTGGCTGATATTCTATATCATAGCGTTTTTCGGGAGCGTGAGCTTCGGCTATCTTATAGTCCGCTTCAGCCTGCCTGACGTGAGGATGCTTCCGACCCAGCTGAAGATGGGTCTTGCAGGCTTCGCCGGCTTTATAGTGTTCATTATCTCGTTCATTGCAAGTTCATTTGTGGGCGGCGGAGCTTACATGTTTATGGCCATGGGCATGATAACCCTCTTCGTGCTCGCTTTCCTTGTAATTAAATCCATGCTGTTCTCGCCGAAGACAATGAGAGTGGCTGTTCCTGTTGCAAAGCTTGCGTCTTCGCCATCCCCTGCGCCCGCTGTGATGCCGACTCAGGCGCCGAGATCGGAGTATTTTGAAAGTCCGGAATCAAGGCGGGGGCAGCGCCCCGCAAAACAGGCGCAGAAGCAGCCTGAAAAAATTTCAGCGCAGCATTCATTTTCATTTCCTTCACAGGAGCCGAGAGTCGGCGGGG
>JAZDJV010000004.1:0-2432 GCA_043803585.1 Microcaldota archaeon
AGTGTAATCGCGCGAATCCCCCCTTTCAGCTTCAGAAGGCAGTTTCACAGGCAGCGGAACTGCGGACGTTCCGCCGATAATCTGGGCAGACGCAAGGCCCTGCACAGAATCCCTTATCTGCATCGCGAGCACGGCCGCGGAGTCAGCGTAAGCCCTCTCATTCGCCAGGGTGACAAATCCCATTGTGATTCCGAAAACCGTGGTAAGAAAAACAAGCATCGCTATCTTTGAAAACAGCCAGACTGAAAGGCCCCTATTTTTTCCAGGCGGAAACAGCCGCACAGATGGCTTCCTTCTTTCCTCTGGTGAAAACAGCAGCACAGAAATCCTCCTTCTTTCTCCTAATGATCTGCCGCGCAACATCATAAAAATCATCATCCTGCAAGCATGTCCAGCACTTTAATTTCTATCGCATCGTGCTCTTTTTTTGTTATCTTAAGCGTGTATGCGTTGGTCCTGAACCAGCACGCATTGTCCGGATCGCCCCAGCTTCCTGTTTCTTCGTCAACAAGGTTGTGCTCTGTTTCAGTCATTGCGGCAGTGGGATCGCAGTGGAACAGGCCGGCGATGTAAATTTTTGTGTCTGTGTCCACCCTCAGATACTCCCTCAGCATCGCGTCTTTTGAGTCCGGCGAGCTTGTCTTCAGATTGGCGACCACGACAAGCTCCATGCAGTTCGGCTTTCCAATCTGGGAATTGCAGGTTGAGTCCAAACCCACGACTATTCTGATTGATTCAATGGGATTTTCGGTGTTTTTGCTTGTAAAGTCAACCTCTGAAATCTTTGTGGAGCCCGTTGTCCCGAAATAAATAAATTCAATGTCTCTGGCAAGCGTGTTCAGGGAGGCTCTGATCTTCAACTCTTCCTGCGACACGGTGGCCGTGTTTATCATGTACGCCCCGATGATCATGACAAAAGTGAGGATAGTCACGCCTATCAGAAGCTCGACCGGCGCTTCTTCCTGCGCTTTTCTTTTTCCTGAAAAAAGATTCATTGCCACCGCTAAGTGCTAATCATAACGCATATAAAAACAGTTACAAAAGCAGGCGCCGCTTGAAAAAAGAGGCTTACAGGAGCAGCGCCGCCGTGGAAGCATACTGCCCTGCGCTCTGGAACATGGGCTTGATTATGGCGAGAAGGAGAACCACGGCAATGGCTATGATTACTGCGATGTATATTACGCTCCAGCTTTGTCCGCGGTTCATCCCCACATTCTCATCTCTCAATACAGGTTATGCAACAGCAGGGCACACAATTTTCGGCGAATCGCCCTCTGTGTATATGTACAAATTGCACTGATTTGCCTGGTTGCAGACGGCTGTCAGCCTTCCGTCAAATCCTGTTTTTGCTGAAAACGAATCAGCATTGCATATTCCAAGGCTTGTGCTGTCTTTGCAGGTTATCACGCCTGCACTTGAAGTTTCAGCGTCAAAGCAGCAGATATTAGTCAGCGAATCCAGCGACTGGCCAGTTGCAGCGTCGAATGTGCCTTGCGTCCAGCCCTCCACAGTAGTGAAAGTTATTTTTGATGAAGGCTGCGGGGCGCATTTGTACTGGAGGGCGTCTTTTATTTTTGTTGACGCCACTTCAACCGGCTTCTGGCCGACATTCGGCTGTATTGAGTAAATTATGTTCAGCAGGATTGTCAGAATCGCGACTGCCACGACGGCGGCAATCATCAGCTTGAACGTGTCAAATGCCTGGCCTTTGCTTTTGTCTGCCGTGCTAATAAACCTTTTATTCAATGTCATTAGAACACCTCTTGAATCAATGTGTTAATAATTCATACCGCCTATTTAAAGCTTTTTTAAAAGATTATCCGCACAATTTGTTGAAAGTGACCACGCAGTTTGACGAATCATCAGGGCATTCGGCAGAAACAGGCACTCTCGTGTCCACGACGAACTGCACCTCTCCGTTGGCGCCCGGCGTGCAGTGAATCCCCACGCACTGCAGGTCAATTTCATCAATGCCTGGGATGCTTGTTTTGAGCCCGAGCGAGTTTACAATCTGCTCTTCATTAAAACAGACCGTTTCATAATTGAAGCACTTGCCCGGCACGCGCATTGCGTCTATTGTAAGCGTTCTTACTGATTCAAAGCCTGAGTAAGGGCAGTCAATTCCGCTGACTAATTGGTTTATGATGATGAGCAGCGTCACTGCAAAAGCAGCTGCCAGTGCCAGCTTCAGAACCGAGAACGCTTGGCCCTTCGATGAAGGATGTTTTTTTATTTTAAGGCTCATGAGAATTCTCCCTCTTTATGAAAGCTGGGACGCAAAGAACGCCGAAATGAAGAACAGCAGCAGGGCGATCGGCAGCGACTTGGCGATTGTCATCTTGACAGCCAGCATGTTGTCGCCCTCCTCGACCTTGCTTGTGAAGTACAGGAGCGAAACAGTGATTTCAATGACATAAACGCCGATTATCAGG
>JAZDJV010000005.1:0-10808 GCA_043803585.1 Microcaldota archaeon
GCGAACTTCTTCGCCTTCAGCTCAGAAACAAGGTGCTCTGCCGCGAGCTTGCCCACAAGCCCCAGCCCCGGCAGCCCTTCGATAAGAACAGGCTCGTGCAAATCAACTTCCTGCTTCACGTAAATTTCAGCTTTCTCCATTAGTACCGCTTCCGTCATTGTTTCGCGCAAACTTCAACTTTCTCCATCATCTCTTCCGTCATTTGCAAAATATTCCGGCTTTCTCCATTGATTTCACGCTCAATAATCGCAAATTTCATTTTATTTTATTTCGCCGTTTACTTGGCTTTTATCCTCTCAAAAGCGCCCTGGCACTTGCTTTTCTTTACTTCCACAAGCACGGCTTCTGTGGCTTTTTTGAGATTTTCTTCGGCCACCGGATAATCAATAGCGCTTACGATTATTTTGTACTTCGGGGCTGAAATATATTCGAGCTTCACGCCCGCAATCTTCTCGGCTTTGAGAAGCGACTTTTTTATGACGTCAACGCCGTCAGGGGCGTTTGAATTAATGGAAAAAATTCCTGAAATCTGGACAACCTGCGGCTTGATGCTGGTCTCCCCGCACTTGACTATGGCCTCTTTCCACTTGTCCGGAATGTTCACCTCGTTGAAAGCCTCCGCGCCGTATATGCTGGCGTTTTCAAAAGCTGAGAACAGGTCGCCGAATTCGGCGTCAAGAACAGGAACAATCGTGTCATATGACACTTTGAAGTCGGCCTTGAAGTCCTTGCAGATCTTTTCAAAAAGCTTGTCTGCTTTTTTCTCCCTTTTGAAGTCCTCGTTCTTCTGTTTTTCTTGGTTCTTTGAGACTTCCTTCAGCGAAAGGTCGAGGGAATTGTTTCTCGGGTCCATTTTTTTGACTTTCGCGACCCTGAGCTGCCCCTCGGAAACGAAGCTGTGGATGTTCTTGACCCACGAGCTCGCGACCTGCGAAACGTGGATGAAGCCCTCTTTGCCCGGGTATTCAACAAGATCCGCGCCTGCGCCGTAGTTGGTTATTCTTTTTATCTTCACTATTACGAGGTCGCCGGCTCTCGGCCATTCTCCCTGCTTCATTTTTAGAATTCATCTCCTGAAAAAATCAGCTGAGCTCGGCGATGACTTTGGCGTCTATCTTTGATTTTCCGGATGAAGGGCTGAGCATCTGCTTCCCGCAGACCAGGCAGTTGACTTTCATCGCGGACGAATTGAAAACGACCTGCTCGCTTCCGCAGTCAGCGCACTTCACTTTCAAGAATTTTGACTTTGTAACTTTTTCTTTCTTCATAATCATCACTTTTATTTTTTATTTCCGCGGCGCCTCTAATCCTTCTTTATCTCGACCGGCTTCCTCAGATTCGCGATTGGTCTCTGCTGCTTCTTCTTGCACACTCCGCATTCTAGCATCAGCACGGATTTTTTAGTCTGCTTAACTACGTTTGCTTTTGCGCCAACTTTTGACGTGTACCCTCTGGCTTTCCTCTCGTGCCTTCTCTGGCCTACCGAAAGCGCCCTGGCCTTTGCCGGGCTCTTCTGCATCTTGATTTTCTTCACTGTGTGCTCCGTGTGCTTCCTGCATTTGGGGCAGTATGTGTTTATTTTTTTAGGAACGTTCATGCAATTCACGCTCTATGTATATGTTCGCTGTATTTTTTAAGCAGGATAGTTGTCTGCCTTGCTTCAGCAGAAATCCGCCTGTCAGATTTTTTCAGCAAGCGACTTGCTGCAAAGGAGAACCGCCTCTTTCTCAGGCAGTTTTATCAGCTGGTCGGCCTCGAACGGACCGAGCTCCTTCAAATCAGACGAAATAAATTTCGGCACTGATTTTACTATTTTTACGAGCACCATATTTAAATCAATAGGTTGATGATTGCCGTTTCCGTTGCCTGCGATTTCTTCAATCTTTTCTTTCAGGATATTGTCCTTCTCAATGGACTGGATTGCGTCTCCGGTGATTACGCTCTCGAAGCTGGACCTGGTTTCGCAGATAGTCTTCAGCAGGCTTGAAAGGGCTGTTTTCTCGAATTCAACGACCTCGTCGCCAGCTTCCTCCTTTGTCCTGGACGAATACAGCGCCTTCATCACGAGCTTCTGCTCCCTTCTGCTGAAAAGGTCGCGCGAGACCTTCACGATGTTCTCGAGCGCGCGCATGCTGTCAGCTGATTTTGACTGGTTGTACTGGTCCTTGGCCTGCCTAACCATTCCGGCAAGCTCTGTGTAAAATCCGCTGTTCAACCCGCACAATTTGGGCGAGCCCTTCTCCATGCGCTGGTACCTGCGCAGGTCCTCGTAGTTCATGCCGTCTATTCTGAATTCCAATATATTTAAGCAAAATGGTTGAACGGCGTAGGGCAGTTTGCCGTCAGTAATAAATAGCCTCAACAGACCTCGGTTTTTGAACAGAGTACTGCCAGATAATCGCCCCCGCCTGATTCACTTCAATGACTCTTGCATTGCCGTAGTCAGCTATCAGCGTGCTCCCGTTTTTCAGCCTGTAAGCGTCCTGCGGCGCGTTTAATCCTGTTTTTTGCCAGATGATGTCGCCTGCTGGATTCACTTCAACCACCCTGTTGTTCATATTATCCACGACTAAAGTGTCGCCATTTTCCAGCCTATGGGCCTCATAGGGATTGCTAAAACCGCTTTTAGTCCAGACAATTCCGCCAGCTGAGTCATATTCGGTGACTGAACTGTCGCTCCATCTGCTTACCAGCGTGTTGCCGTTGCTCAGCCTCTCCGCGGCATACGGCGACGATATTGATGTTTTGCTCCAGATGGTTGTCCCGGCGGAGTTCACTTCGATAACTTGATTCTGCCAGAAATCTGTGATTAACGTGTTGCCATTGCTCAGCCTGTCTGCGTCTGTCGGGCCGTAAGACATAATTTTTGTCCAAACCACTGTTTTGGCGGGAGTAACTTCTATAACTTTTTTGGTTATCTGGTCTGCAATGAGCGTGTTACCGTTTGATAAGCGGTCCGCGTCTATGGCGTCTTTTATCACCAGTGAAGGCAGATAGTCCCAGATAACATTTTTGTTGTATCCGATTTCGATGACTTCCTTGTACGGGCTTCCCTTGGCGATCAGCACTGAATCCCATAAGTCACAGTAGATGTCTTTTGTGCAGTTTGAATCAGCGCAGTCAATCAGCCCGTCGCAATCGTTGTCAATGCCGTCTGAGCAGATTTCTGTCGACATGCTATGGATTAAAGCGTTGCTGTCATCGCAGTCAAGCTCAAGATGCCCGCTCAGAGGATTGCATTCATCCAAAGAAATGTAATAGCCATCGCCGTCCCCGTCTTCGCAGGGAGGGAGCAGAGTGCACACGTTCGCCCTGCATCTGGAATAAGTACCGCATACTGACCCTTCTTCCACAGCAGTGTACTTGCATTTCCCTCCTGCGCATTCCTTGTTAAAACACGGCCTTTCGGGGCAGTCTGGAACCGAATTGCAGTATATGTTGTAATCAACAACCAAATCCGGCTGGCCTTTGTGGCAGTACTGAACTAGAAGCGGATCGTCTCCGCACACCCCATCGCAGTATGAGCAGGGTGAGCCCGGGCTTGTCGCTATTTCAACAGAGCAGTCAGAAGCGGCCTGCTTGCACAGTGAAACGTCCGTATTTACGGTGCCTGAAGAACCTGTCAGAAAAAGAACAACAATCGCCGCCACTGCTATCACTGCGGCGATGATGATCAGATATTCTAAAGAGCCCTGCGCACGCGAGGATTCAGTCATCGGCATCATCAAGAAAACGCGGAAGGGGCATAAAAAAGGTTATGGTGGGGGGCAGAATGAAACAAACGGTAAAATAAAAACGATTCAGCAGGAGTTAACAGTCAGAGTCAGCGCCGTCTTTCAGGCCGTCGCAGTCGTTGTCAAGGCCGTCTAAACAGGTGCCCCATGTTGTTTCGTGCAGGCCTGCTTTCAGTTTCCAATTGTTCATAGAAGATGATATAGCGCAACAGTATGCGCCATGTGTTTTGCCAATATCTGAAGAATACGCGCACACTTTCCAGTCTCCATTTTGGCATAAACTGAAGAGGTTAGTTTCACCATGGTTATAACACATATTAAACATTATACAATCTGTCGACTGGTCGCAACAGGCGGGTGTCTGATAAGCGTTGTCGCAATCTGCTTGTCCGTCAATTTTATAACACATGTAATATTCGCTTGCGTTGTTTCCGCAGCAGTTGGGCGTTCCGAAATTACTTCCGTCATTAAATAGTTCTGCGCCAAAAGCTATGCCCATCTCTGCTCCGCCGGATGTTACATCTGCTGACGGAATGCAGAGAGCCGCGTCTAAGTCAGGACTCGGGCATAATGGATTTGTCTTTGTGCATGAGCCCCATGTCGTACCCGAGCAAGTTTTCGTTCCTGTGCAGCCGTCTGTTGTTGTGCACGCCTGCGTCGCTCCATTGGTGCACGGGCAGTCGGAGTCAGCTGCGTCTTTCAGGCCGTCGCAGTCGTTGTCATAGCCGTCTGCGCATTTGCCGACTTCGGTCAGGCCTGATGAAATAAGCTTCCACCTTGAGCCGGAAGTTGCAGTTGGCGAAGCGCAGCAGTACCCGCCGTAAATATGGCCTGTGTCTATTACATATGCACAGCTGCTCCATATTGACTCATAACATAGATACCTATTATTCGCGCTCGAGACGGTGCCTGAGCTGACGCAGCCGCCGTAAGGAGGGAGAATTGCCGAAACGCAGTCAGTTGAACTGCTGCAGCAGGCTTCATGGTCTGCTGTTGAAGTGCAGTCAGGTGCAGACGGCGCTGTTGTGGTTCTATAACACATATAATATTCGCCTGTATCATCGCCGCAGCAGTTGGGCGTTCCGAAATTGCCGTAAGAGATTAACAAATCAAACAGATTTTCGCCGAATTCAATACCTACGTCCCCCGTAGATGTTGGCGGTGTCATGTCTGTTGCTGCTTCGCAGGCGACAGCATCTGTATCAGGGCTTACCACTGGGCAGCCTGTTGGTGGGCTATTTTTTACGCAGGCGCCCCAAGCATTACTGCTGCAAGTCTGTGTTCCGTCGCAGCCATCTGTGTAGTCGCAGCCAACTGTTGCACCGTCTATGCACGGACAGTCAGAATCAGCCGTGTCAATCAGACCATCGCAGTCGTTGTCCTTGCCGTCTGAGCAGGTGCCCCATGTTTTTTCTGTCAGGCCTGTTTTTGTCTTCCAGCCGTTTGCAACTGAAGTGCAGCAGGAAGCGCTGTGGTTGCCGCCGACATCGCCTGAAGTATTGCATTTGTCCCACACCTGGCCGGAGCACAGGGCGGCGCCTGATGATGAACCGTCAGCAAAGCACTTTCCGGGGGTAACGCCGTCAATGCAGTCAGTTGAATACTGGCAGCAGGCAAAGTCGGCGTCGTCTGTCAGTCCGACGCAAGTGGTTGGCGTTCCAGTGTAATTCTCCTTATAACATATGTAATATTCGCTTGCGTTGTTTCCGCAGCAGCTTGCGTACCCGAAATTAGTCAGAGGATCGTCAAATAAAGTTGCGTCGAATTTTATGCCGTTGTCGCCTGCTGTCACGTCAATGGTTGAATTGCACGCTGATGAGGTTACGTCAGGATTTGCCGCGCCCGGAGCAACGCATGTTCCGGCCTGGCATGTCCCCCCGGTTCCGCAGATCGTGCCTGTTAATTTTGTGTTAACGCATATTCCTGAAACGGCGTTGGTGCAGCTGTCTGTTGTGCACTCATTATGATCATTGCAAACTGTGGACGCATTGGCTGATGAACACGAAACAATGCATTCTCCGCCCCAGCACGTTCCGCCTGTGCAGGCTGTGCTGTCGGTGACATTTGCGTGAACGCAAGTTCCTGATGGACAGGCGTCTGCTGTGCACTCCTTGCTGTCATTGCAGGCTGTTGCTTGGGTGGCTATTGTGCAAGCGGAGACTTCAGTGCAAGCGTCTGTCGGATCGTCAACGCACGGACCCCATGCATTGCTTGAATTGCACATCTTCAGGCCTTTGCAGTTGTTTTGCAGTGAATAACAAACAGATATATTATTAGGGTTGCAGTCCCCGATAGGGCAGTTGTCGCCCCTGGTATCTGCGCACGAACCCCAGACCCCGCCGGAGCAGACTTTTAAACCTGAGCAGTTCTGGTCTGTTTGGCTCAATTGATTTGTAAAGCAGGAGCTTGTGCCTGTTGTGCAGGTTGGAGTGCTCAACGGGCAGTTTGGATCGGTTTTTATGCAGGTTCCCCACTCTCCGTCAACGCACTCCTTGGTGCCGGCGCAGCTGCTGGCAGCTGAACAGTAAATTGAATCGCCGTCATTGCAGACATCAAGGTTATTATTGCCTGAACTATAACATTCGCCCCATTCGCCGTTGTCGCACATTCTGTAACCGTCGTCACCCTCTTCTGTGGTACACTCTTCTTCTTCGTCGTCATCGCAGTCCGGCTGGCTGACTGCCGCACAGTCGCTCCATTCGCCGTCTGTGCAGGTCTTGAGACCGCCGCTGTTATCGCTCATTTTGCATCCTGTCATGTCGCCGTCTGTGCACGGAGTGGCTCCGCTGGAAAGCACAAAGTAAGTGGCGACCAACGCGGCTGCGGCCACTATAATGACTTTGAAAAGATTTGTTGAAAGGAAATCTTTTGAAAAAATCAGCTGCTTCTGGGCTTCATCCATATTCATAGAAAAGAAAAGAGACTATATAAATGGTTACGATATGACGGAAAATCACGCGATTTCCGCCGCTCCCTTGCATATCAAAAACATTGCGGCATACTCAGGCGCGCTGAACTCCTGGCCTGCCTTGAATGGACCGTGGGTCTGTTCATTCAGCGCAAATTCGCGGACATCGGCGTTCATTTTTATTTTCACAGGCGCGTTGTAGAATACAACGGCGTCCCTGAACGGATTGAACCTGTCAATGTCATAAACCCACCTGCACATGAGCGACGATCCGCTGTGGATTGTCGAAGGCAGACGCATCAGACGCGAAGTGTCCAAAGTGACTGACTGGTCAATGTCGGCGTTCATGTGCACTTTCTGCTCCTGCAGGTGCTTTTCCCAGAAAGTGTGCGCCCCGGGGAACAGATCGTAGTTTCCTGCGTCAATCGCCTTCAGAATCTCCTCTCTCCTTGACGCGATTGCTTTTTTGTCAGTTGTCTTCACAAAATCTCTGGCTGCGCGCGCCAGCCGGCCCTGCCATCCTCCCGAAGCCGGCGGGGCGCGCTTTTTTATCATTCTGTTGATGTCAAGCCCGTTGGCCTGTATGTAATCTATAATCTCCCTGCGCGCGGTTGAGTCAAGATTCTGCGCGCTTTTGCTTGTTACATATATATGGTATCCTCTTGAACCGCTGAAGCTGATTTTTATGTCCTTTCTGCTGAAGCCGAAGTCAGGCATCAGGAACTCCTCGATCAGCCTTTTTGTCTCGTATTTCATTTTCTCAAGGCACTCTGTGCACGCCAGTTTTCCGTGGTCGCACTCAATGTCAAACTCGAAAGCCAGGTCCGAACTGAGCACGTTCTTTTTCTGCATCGGCCGGGCGTCAGGGAATTCGTAGCACGCTGCCGAGAAAGAGGCGTAGAGCGGAGCATGCTCGGCAAAGTACTGGCTCAGCTCCCTCTCGTTTTTGAACGACGCGTGCCTGTAGTCGATTTTCTTGACGTCGCCGAAGCCGAACTCGCGCTGGCTGACGTTTTCCGGCGCAGTCACTCCTTTCTTTTCATAATACTGCTTCAGTTTTTCTTTCACGAATTTTTTGGAACGGTCGTTCATAACGTAAACTTCCTCACTTCTTCACAGCCGCTCTTCTCATTCTTCTCATCGCGTTTTCGTAGTATGATACAGGATGGTGCCATCTGCACGTCCTGTCCTTGAAGCACAAACCGTAGGTCTCCATTTTTGCGCATGACGGGGCGCTGTATTTCACTCCGCCCTTTGTTCCGCGCGCGTGCTCCAGGTGATATTTGGTGCGCTTTTCATTGAAATTTTCCTGCTCTGCAAAATACTGCACAGCCGAGTCAATCGGCATGTTCACTGACGAAAAGAATGTTGAAAGCACGAACCTGGACTGATGGCCCACATTTTTCTGGGTGCGCAGGCTGGCGATTATGTGCTTGATGCACGGCGGAAAAGCCTGAACATCGGCAGGGCCGAGGTCCTCGATTGCTATTTCCTTGTGCCTTCCTTTCAGAATCTCGCCGGCGTAATAGCTGAACATCTTCGGGATTTTTTTCTTGTCGACTTTTGTGCTGAGTATGCTTCTGCGCACCTTCTCTGAAACAAGCTTTGCAAGCCCTGTTTTTTCAAGATAAACTTTTCCTTTTGAAAGCTCGGCGTTCACGAGCTTGAACTCGGCGCCTTTCGGCAGGCAGGCCATATACTGCTCAAAGGGCAGAATATATTTTCCGTTGTCCTGAGAAACGTCAAAAATCTGCTTTGCGAGGTGGAATGCCGTCCTGTCGTCCTCGAACTGCAGGAAATAAAACACGTCGCGCGCCTCTGCCTCGGCGAATTTTCTTTTTATGTAGTCCTGGTCATTGAGCGCCGCGAGTATTTTCGCAAGCGGATAAGTGACAAGCGTGTCAATGAGATACTGCGCCCTGCTGCTGTTTATTTCAGCAAGCCTCTTGCTCGCCTGCGAAGCGCCTGACTGGACAGACGCCTCAACCCTGCCTTTTGCAGCTTCGAGATATTCGTCGCCTATGGAGTCAAAATTAATCTTCATTTCTTCAATGTGCTTTTTCGCCTCGTCTGAAAACGGGTACTTTGCCGCGAAAACAAGGTCCTCGACTTCGGTCATGCTTTAATTCTGCACGGGGGGGCATAAATAAATAGCGCTGGCTGGTGAGCTAACGTTTTCCGCCGTTGTTGGCTATTTTTATGACTTTGTTAAGAATACGAGCTCTCTTCTTGTTTCCTCTATTTGCAAGCAGGGTATTTATTGTTCTTTCTTTTCTTATCTTCATCAGCTTGTGTTCTTTTATTATCCTCTTTATTTCGTTCTCGCCTATTCCTTCAAGCGCTCTCGCCTGTTCAATTCTCTGAAGCTGTTCATTTGAATATTGCACGCCATCAACAGTGACTATTTTACTTTCGCCGTTGGCTACCCTATTTAAAGCAAGCTTGTTGTCCGTCATCCTACGCCCTCCGTCCTAATATGATTACGAATTTCTGGAATAAAAAGCCCTCATTTAATACGCGTTGTCATGATGATCGAGGGAGATTATGTGAACGGCGTTGTTTTCTATTCTGAAAACCAAAATAAAGCTTCCAAAATGGATGCGTCTGCGGCCCGCCAGCGCGTTTTTCAACGGCTTGAATCGGGCAGGATTTTCTATTATTTCGGCGGTTTTCTTTTTTATCCTGCTGAACAGGACTTTGTCTTTTGATTTCAGCTTTTCCATTGACTTTTCAAACTGCCTGCTGAAAATAACTTCATAGGTCATATTATAACCTGTCCAGATAGTCAAGAGCCTGCTTCTGGCTCATCTTTTTTCCGCTGGTTATCATCTCCAGCTCAATCTGCCTGTATCTTTCAACATTTTCTATTATGAGTTTTTTTCTCAGCACGTCAAGTATGAACTCCTGCACTGTCTTGTAGCCGTATTCTTTTGAATGCTCTTCAGATTCCTTCAAAAGAACTTCCGGAATGGTCAGACTTATCTGCCTGGCTTTCATCATAAAATCACCGGTATTTTTACGTACTTTATAGTATTTAAAAGTATTTATCTACATCGCCCTCAGCTTGGCACTACGGTCTTCAAGAGGAGGGTGCGTGTCAAACCAGCGCGAGATGTGGCTTCCGCTCACAGGGCTGGCAGTGTACAGCGCGGCAGTGGCTGCGTTTGCCGTCTTTGTCGAGAGATTCGCGCCCTTGATTTTCTCCAGCGCGTCTGCCAGGCCCTTCGGATAGCGCGTGAGCAGAGCTCCTGAAGCATCTGCTAAGTACTCCCTTTTTCTTGAAATCGCAAACTGAATAAGCTTTGCGATTATCGGCGTGAGTATCGCGAGGATTATTGTTATGACAAGAATAATAATAATTGCCGCGCCCGAGTTTTTGTTGTTTGACGAGCCCATCCCGCGGAACATTCCGCTGAAGCCCGCGCGCAGGAAGGTGTTTGAAATCATCGCAATTAGGCCGACGACAACCACGACAAGGGTCATGAACCTGACGTCGTAATTCTTGATGTGCGAAAGCTCGTGGGCAATCACGCCCTCAAGCTCAAGCTTGTTCATTGTCTGCAGAAGGCCTGTCGTGACCGCGACTGAAGCGCATTCTGGCGCCCTGCCTGTTGCAAAAGCATTTGGCGCAGGGTCTTCTATAATATACACTTTCGGCTTTGGAATTCCGGCTGCGATTGCCATGCCCTCGACAGTATCGTGCAGAACCCTGTATTTTCTGTCGTCAGCAAGCTGGGCGTGGTTCATGCTCAGGACAATCTTATCTCCCTTGTAGTATTCGACAAGAATTATAAGCAGGAAAAAAACGCAGAATATTCCAGTGAAGATGAACAGGGCTGAAGTGCTGTAAATAAAAAGCGAGCAGATGAAATAGACCAGAACAGCAAGAAGCGAAAACACTCCCGTCATCAAAAAGACGGAGTTCCGCCTGTTGCTGCTTATCTGGTCATACATCTGCATGGTTCATTGCCCCTTTTTCTTCGGGTCAAAACTTGACCTTGATGTTTTCCTTGGAGGCCGCCTCAAACTCGGCGTAGTTCTCGGCTTCGAAGTGCAGCCTCTTTGCGAAGAAGCTTGTCGGGAACTGCTGGATTGACGCGTTGTACTCAAGCACAGAGTCGTTGTAAAACTGCCTTGAATATGCTATCTTTGACTCTATTCCTGAG
>JAZDJV010000006.1:0-12442 GCA_043803585.1 Microcaldota archaeon
ATCCAGAGCCACAGATGTCTCCAGATGACCCCGAACATCTACTGCAATCAGCGCTGCATCTTCTGCTGGCGTTCCTGGGAGCACCTTCCCATGCAGTTTGAGCCCGCGGAGTGGGACAGGCCTGAAGAAATTGTTGAAGAATCAATCAAAGCCCAGCGCAAGCTGCTGTGCGGCTTCGGCGGGCTTGATGAAGCTGACAAAAAGAAGCTGAAAGAGGCCCAATCGCCCAATCAGGCGGCTATCTCGCTGTTAGGCGAGCCGACACTGTATCCGTATCTCGGCGAGCTTGTGGACGAGTACCGCAAGAGAGATTTCACGACTTTTGTGGTCAGCAACGGCATGAACCCGGCGATGTTTGAGAAAATGGCAGATGAAAAACAGCTGCCGACACAGCTTTACATTTCTCTTGACGCGCCGGATAAAGAAACGCACCTGCAGGTCAATGTCCCGCTCATTAAAGACAGCTGGGAAAAGCTGAACAGAACGCTCGAGCTTTTGCCGGACTTGAAAACCAGGAAAGTCATACGCATCACAGCGCTGAAAGGGTACAATATGCACAGCCTGGAGGGCTGGGCAGAGCTTCTTGAGAAGGCCCAAGCTGATTTTATCGAGATAAAATCGTATATGTTCATCGGCGGCAGCAGGCAGAGGCTGACGATTGAGAACATGCCGCGCCATCCCGAAGTCAGGGCATTCTCTGAGCAGATTGAAAAAGCGACTGGCGGAGCCTACAAAATAATCGACGAACAGCCGATCAGCAGAGTGGTTTTATTAACAAGCGGCGAGAAAAGGAGTTTGATAAGCAATGACTAGCCACAAAATCAGAAATAGGAATCTGAATGAAGGCCGCGCATGGGAAGAGGCAAGGTCAGTTCCAATCTCACATAATAAAGCTGTTGGATTGACACCGCTTAGTCCTAAAATCGCTCGCCTTGAACGGAGCCTGTGGATAACAAAGGCGGGGGTCAGGAATTTGAAGATACTCCAAGACAGCGTTGAAAAAAGAATAGGGGTACTCAAAGCGGCAAAAAGAACAAAGGGCTCGCAGATGAAAACGCTCGAGTCAACGCATGCCAGAATTGAAGGGCTTATAAAAAAGCATGAGGAGCGGAAGTTAAAGTGATTTCATGGGCATTCTTGACAGGATTTTCAAAAAAGAAAACAAAGAAGAAGAGAAAGTGGCACAAAGAGAAGAAGAAATAAAAGAGGGCGCGCAAGAAAACAAAGAAGAAAAAGCTGGCAAAAAAGAAGAAAGAAAAGAAAAAGAAAGCCCCTTGCAACCGAAAGAAAAAGAGAAAGCAGACGAAATTGACCCGAAATACATGAAAAATCTCTGCACAGCGTGCGAGCAGCCGGGCGCGGACAAGCGCTTTGGAGGAACATTTTGGCACCGCCAGTGCCTCCGCAAAGCGAGAAAGATGGCCAAGTCAATGATTTGAAAAATAATTTTGATTTCAATCCGAAAAACAGTCCAGTCCGTCAGCCTCTTCTAAAAATCCGGTCTTTCAGGCTTCTCTTCCGGGGAATCGCCCGCCATGCATCTCTTCTCGCTTCTCTCAGGCGCCCTTCTCCCATATTTCTTTTGGCTTCTTCAAGCATCTGCGGGGCTGTTCTGGTGTTTTTTATCGTCCGTTCAATAAACCTTCTTTTCTCCTCGGAGCTCATCTCTTCCATTTTATCCTCTGGATTAATCCTTCCCCATTTCCAGCGCCGGTACTCGATTATTTCAGAACTTATGCCCGATTTTTTCGCCTCTCTTTCCGCCCGCGCTTTTTCCTTTTCAGCTTTTCTCGCTTCTTTTTCAGCGCTAGTCAGCTCTTTCGATTTGTTCTTCCTCTTCCTGAGAAATTCATAGCTCTTTTCGAGTTCAGGCACCACTGCTTCATCGCGCTGCGCCGGTCTGTGATTTTTCTTTGGCCGGCTCATCGCGGTTCTGCTTCTCTCTGTCCATAAAACTACTTTCGGCTCTGCCAGCCGATTCTTTCTAGAATAAATGCCGGGCCGGGCTCTGAATGCGTTTGTCTTGATTCCGAAGGCGCGCATCTGGTTTCTTATTACGTTTGGCGAGCTGTTAAGCCTCCTTGCCTTCTGGTTGACAGGCTCCACGGCGCGGAGTTCTTTTTCAACATATCCCCTCACAGTTTCAGCATCAAAATCTATCCGGGCAAGAATGCCCCTTCTTCTATCCGGTTTTGCAGTCGGTTTTCTCAGAATTTCTTTTTCAATATTCAGGCCGCCCTCAAGAACAAGTTTAGGGTCAAGCCCGGCTTTTTCAACTCTTGCCAGCCATTCTCCGACAAATCTTATAGTGCCGTTCAAATAAACACGCCCAAAAATTATTTCATCAGCGTCTCATCATCTTTTTCTCAACAACTGCGCCTGACTTCGTTTCGGCGAAAATCTGGCCCTCAAACTTGAAAAATTTCGTCTTTTTGTCAAGCCATGAAGACGGATCAAGCCCCGCCTTCCAACAGGTCTGTCCGAGGAACGTCTCGACGTCCCAGTTCTCTGCGACAGGCACCTGCGGGAGCAGCAAACCGGAGTAAGGGCCGTATTTGGCGATCAAGCCATCGCGGCCTATAATCACTTTCTTCAGCAGCTCGCGCGGCTCGCTGACAATGATTTCCTCTGGTTTTGTAAGTATGGTTATCTCAATTTTCAGCCTGTCCACTTCGTTTTCTTTGACAGGCTCAAAGCGCGGATCGTGAAATGCAGCCTGCACAGCGGCGTTTTTGACAGTTTCGCGCAGGCTCATCACTGACTCTGTGTACCCTATGCACCCCCTGAGCGAGTCGT
Organism: Microcaldota archaeon; assembly: GCA_043803585.1. Classification (GTDB taxonomy): domain Archaea; phylum B1Sed10-29; class B1Sed10-29; order B1Sed10-29; family JAJRYS01; genus JAZDJV01. The sequence continues at coordinate 2,797 of JAZDJV010000006.1, forward strand.
CCGGATTATGCACAGTGACAAAAATGCCGGCCTTGTCCTTGAGCCACTGCTCATGGGGAATTTCAACTTCCTTGTGCGAGAAAGCCCTTGCTATTGCCCCTCTCGCAATCCTCAGTAGGGTCTTTCCCTGCTCCGCTGTAAGCTTCTGCGCCGCTGTCATTATGCAACACCTGATTTTGATTCAAGGCAGCCCTCAGCGCTGCCATACTATACTTTTCACAAGCCGTCTTTTTAACTCTTCTTGAATTAACTCAATCGCGCAATGAAATCTGCGCAGCGCTCAAATGTTAAAACTTGGGATGGACTGAAGCAAGTTTTAACTGGTTAAAACCAGTTAAACCGATAATGATTCTGAAAATTCTTAAAATGTCCGGCGAACAGAGAATTAATCAATGATTCTGAAACCTCTCTCAAAAAAGAAGTCGCGCGGATTTATTCCGATTCTGGTCGCAATCAGCCTGTCGCTGATCGCGGTCGGCGTGGTTGATTTTATGTCAACCGCAAGCAGGTGCAAGGACGCGATTGACAGCCTTTACATTCCCGACGACCCCGATTTCCTGATAAAAATGTACGGAAACGAGACTTACAACAGCGAGCTGAAATCGGCGTGGGGAAACGCAAGCTCGGCAAAAAACAACTTCTGGAATTTCTGGAACCTTGCCACGAACATGGAGCTTGGAATCGATTCGGAGGGAATCAGCTATTCAAAGGACATCACCGCGACGCTGGACACATCGGAATTCATCAAAACGCAGGACAGCTACGCTGCAGCGATAAGAAACTCGGTCAGCGCGCTGAACAACATGAGAGTGTGCAATGAAAAAATAATCACCGAGCTTGAGCTGGCCGGGGCGGACGACGCGAGAAACAATTATCTTTCGTCGGCGATTTACAGGCAGGCCATAGAGCTGGCCGCTGCCGGGCCTGAAAATCTGACTGACTGCAGCCAGACGCTCAAGGCGAGAATTTCCTGCGTCTGGCTGAAGATAAATCAGGCCGGGACTGTGTTCGACCTTCCGTCCGTGTACAACGAAATCGTCGGCGAGAGGGGCATTTTCAAGGATTTCGCCGAGTTCCACAGCCAGGCAGAAGAATCCCTGCAGGCCATGGACCTTGAGCTTGAAAGCCTGCGCACTCAGTATCTCCAGCTCGACTTCGTCGCGTCCTCGGCGGTTTCAAGACTCGAGTCAGAAGGAATTGCCGAGCTTGAGAACTACAGGCAGTCTGACTTTTTTCCAGCAGGGGACAAGGTGATATTCACAGAAAAGTCTGACATTTATTCGACTTACAAGGAGCTCAAAAGCTCGCTTGAAAAGCTGAACTTCGAAAAAAATTCTATCGAATCAAACTATAAGCTCAAAAAAAGAGGATACTTGTTCGGCTCAATCTTCAGCTACAAAGAGCTTCTCTCGCAGGCCGTGCTTCTCTCAAACGATTCAAGCCTGCTGTACGGCGATTTCTCGGCGTATTATGACGGCGTGAAAGAACAGGCGCTCGAGCTCTACGGCTCCTCGAACTCCACTTCAAACAGGTTCTACGCGTCAGCTTCTGACAAAATCTCCAAGGCCAAATATTCAACAAAAGGAAAAGCTATTCTTTTGTACGCAGAAGCGTATGAAGAGCTCCGGAAATCAGGGCAGGAGCTCGCGGAAATAGACGCCCTGGAAGGCGAAGCAAAACAATACCTCTCTGCGCTGAAGCAGTTTGACATTGACGTTTCGCAGGAGGAGAAGGCGCTCGATTTCATATCAAAGCCTGAAAATCCGACCGCTTACTCCTTGTCCTCGCTCCAGTCTGTGCTCAATTCGCTTGAAATGAAATATCTACCTGTTGAAAAGATGATTTCTGAAAAATCAGAGGAGACAAAAGCGTATGTGGCGGCAGTAAAGCAGTTGATTCAGGACCCTGTCGTGATTTCAAGCGCGAACGTCTCAAAAGTTCCGCCTGTCCTGGCCGAAGTCGAGCTTCTTGACAGCGCCGACTGGATATCAAACCCGAAAATGTACTTCAGCAGGTACGAGTCGGCGCTTGTTTTTCTGAAGTCATTTGTGAAAGAATGCGCAGTTTTCGCGCTTGAAAAAGGAGTTTCTGTTTCATATTTCTCAGACCAGAACTGCACAGCAGGAGCTGCTGGTGCAAAGGCCCAGATTACTGTCCAGAACCCGCTTGAAGTCAGGCTTCAAATGGCGCCCCTGACAGCGCCGCTGTCATCTGATTTCACCCCCTCAAATCCGCAGGGCGCCCTTGGCGGCAACTATTCGTTCACTGTGCCTGATATCGGGCCAGGGGAAATTTTCATGAAAACAGTTGAGGGATTTTTGAAATGCGAAAACAACTCGTTCAACAAGACAGAAGTTAAAACAGAAGCGCAATACAACCAGACAGTCAGCGTGATAAGCCAGATCAATGCGCAGGCAGCAGCGCAAACTTCAGCCCAGCAGAGCGCGGCGCTGTCAAGCGGTTTCAATTTTTCAGCGCTCAGCCAGAGACTTTCGGCAGTTTCCAGGCAGCTTTTATTGTACTCAAAGGCAGTCGAGTGCGACGAAAACTGCACCGCGAATTTTTCAGAGCTGGGAATAATCAACAATGCGCAGTATTTCACAGAAAATCTTGCTTTGCTCGAGCAGAAGCTCGATGTTTCTTCCGGACAACTCATATCAATTCAGGAAACAGCTGAGCTGTCATCTGAAGTGAGCTTGTTTGAGTCGCAGGTAAATCAGTCATATGAACAGCTGAAAGAAAGGGCAAAGCAGGAGCTCAAGCAGGCCACTGCCTATTTCTCGGCAAATCCGTCTGAGCAGTCTGCGGATTTGTTGTACTCTGCAAAAGACGATTATGGAAATGGAAAATACGCGGCCTGCGTTTATCATTCTATTCTTGCTGAACAGTCCTCGCCTGAAAATAGCGCTCAGCAGGGCGAAATTCCGTACAGCTATCTTGTCCTGGGCGCCTCGATTTCAGGAATAGCGTATTATTTCCTGCGGAAACCGGGCAAAAACGAGCTTGAAAAGAAAAAATACCTGCGCAGACTGCACAGGTTTGACGGATGAATAAAAAATCACTTTCTCTTCATCAGCCAGTCCGAGAAGTCAACGCTGTCGCCTTCTGACCGGCCCCTTATGATGTCAAGGCAGGCCTGGGCGGTCTCGTCCGCGCTGCGCTCTGTGGTGTCGATTTCAAAAACCTTTTTGTAGTGCTTCATGGCGTTCTGCGTGCAGTAATCCAGCGCCTCGCTTTCAAGGTTGTCCTTCATCTTCTGGGCGCTGTATTTCCTCGACTTCAGACGCCTTTCAAGCGTGAAAGGATGGCAGCGCAGCACAATCACTATCGAGCTCCTGAGCTTGAATTCGCACAGCAGGTGGCTCTCAATTATTCCGCGCTTTTCGTTCAGCTCCCTCTGAAGCGCGACCATGTCAGGAATTACCGTGCCGTCCTTCTCCTTGTCAAGAATGAGCTCTTCCCGCTGCTTTATGTAATCTGTGACGTGCAGCACCCCTGTCTTGAGATGCCCGGACAGCGCCTGCGCCGCCATTGTCTTCCCTGTTCCAGGCGTGCCTGTGATGAGAATTTTTTCGTACATGATGTTAATCCGTCCTTTATTCAAAGGCATTATGGCTTCCTTTTAATATATCCTTATCACATGGGTTTTTATACTTCTCAGCAGTAATCATTTTGTATAAAGGAAAGGTGACGCAAATGGTGAAATTTACCCCGACATGCAGAGAGTGCTTTCATAAGTTCGGTTTGACCATTCTTTTGAAAGAAACTAACGGAGAATGGATCTGTCCGAGAGACAGAAGCCACGTGACAAAAGACGACGTTCAAGTGGTTTAAGTTCTTCTAAACTTTCAGAATCTGGAAGAAGCAATCTTTTATACTTCTTTTTTGTATTCTCCTTATGGTGAAATCTCCCTGTATCTACTGCGGCTGCGGATGCATCCTCGATTATCAGGTTGAAAAAAACAGAATAACGAAAGTTCTGCCTGTCAAAGACGATGAAGTCAGCGAGGGCAGACCGTGCATCAAGGGGCTCACGATACACGAAGTCTATGACAAAAACAGGATAACAAAGCCCATGATACGAAAAATGGGCAGGCTGACTCCTGTTTCTCTGGACGAGGCTGTTGATTTCATCTACAAGAAAATCAAAAACCTTCCCCCTGACGAGATATTTTTGAACGGCTCCGGGAAAACCACAAACGAAAACAATTACGCTGCGCTGAAATTTGCCCGCGGGGTGCTGAAAACCACCAATACAGACTCCTGCTGCGGCAGGCTGTGCCACGCCGCCACTGTGCAGGGCATGGCTGACTGCTTCGGGCAGTCAAACATCACTCTGATGAAAAACATTGACAAAATCGACACGCTTCTTGTCATCGGCTCAAACCCGTTCGGCAACTATCCGACATTTTTCAGCAAAATAAAGAAGACAAAACTAGTGAACGTCCAGAACATCCTCAATTTCCACGCTAAAGAGGGCGACATCACGCTTGTGATAAAGCCTGGCAGCGAGGTGGCCCTGCTCAACGGAATCGTGAACGAGCTGATAAAGAAGGGCGCCAAATCAAGCCACAGCGGATTTTTGCACCTGAAGCAGGTTGTTTCAGCGTTTGACAGAAAAATCGTGTGTGGTTTGTGCGGAATCGGTCCGAAAGACTACCTGAAAGTCGTCGAAGCTGTCCGGAAGTCGAAGAAATTCGGCGTGATGCACGGCATGGGCTTCACCCAGCACGTGAATGCGATTGAAAACGTGCACAGCCTGCTGAATCTTGTGATTCTGAAAAACGCCTACATCCAGACGCTGAGGGGCGAAATCAACGTCCAGGGCGCCGGAGACATAGGATTTTATCCCAACGCCCTGCCCTCGGGCGGGTACGAGACGCTGGGCGAGCTTGAGCGCAAGTGGAAGACTGATTTGTGCGACAAAAAAGGGAAGACAGCGATGGAAGCGCTTGCCATTAGCCCTGTCAAGGCCGCTTTCATAATCGACTTCAACCCCGCGCAGTCGATGCCTGCGCTGAACAGGGTGCACAAAATACTCACAAAGATGTTCGTCGTCGTTATGAGCCCGTCTTTCAATGAGACGTGCCGCTATGCGGACGTCATAATTCCAGTCCCTCTCCTGCTTGAAACAGAAGGAAGTATAACAAACGGCGAGAAAAGAGTGAGAAAAGCAAGCAAAGTCATTGATCCTCCGGCCGGAGTTGTTGACGAATGGCAGTTTTTCAAAAAGCTCTCGGCTAAATTAAACAGCAGGATTCTTGACTACCGGAATCCGCGCCAGATAACAGAGGAGATAACCGAGACCGTTCCCGCTTATTCAAAAATCGATGTAAGGAAGCTCTATGAAGGGAAGGACCAGTGGGCTGACAAGAAAATAAAGTTCAGACAGTTCGTGCCAGAGAAATACGAGGGCGTCGACGAAATCGCCTCGAAAAAATATCCGTTCATACTCACGACTTTCAGGTCGCAGTTCCAGTTCCTGACAGGCGAGCAGACAAGGGAGTCCGAGACGCTCAGGAAAATGGACGACGGCCCGTGCTTCTATATCAGCAAATCAGACGCCGATAAGATGAAAATCAAGGACGGCGACAAGATCATGGTCACGAGCGAAGAGGGCAGGCTCAAAGCCCCTGCCAAGCTTTCAGACGCTGTTCCGCCCGGGCTCATTGCAGCCAGATTTCACTATCACGAGCTGTTGATAAACAAGCTCTTTCCGCTCGTTTTCGATGAAGAAACATTCACGCCGAGCTACAAAGCCGTGGCTGTGAGGATAAGAAAATCGAGGTATTAAAGCGACTTAAACAATCCGATTCTTTACACTGGCAGTGATTTGTCGCAGTGCACGCCCTTAAGCATGAGCCCTTTCTCTGACTGAACAGCCTCTATTTCCACTTTTCCTTTGCCTGCGTGCGTTCCTGACGCTATCAGAAACGCCCCCAGCAGCACAATGATGGCTATGTCCGGGAGCGGAATGCTTCTGCTGAAGTACATGTTTATGGCTACTGTTATCATAAGCGTTCCAGCCGCCCTCAGCACGATGTTTGTTATGAATGTTCCCACCCCCCTCAATTTGCAGGCTCTTCCGCCTTTTTTCCTCTACCTGCGCTTACTTTATGGGAGCGCGGATAAATAATGCTTGCTTTTCAAATGCCCTCACAAACAGGTAAAAATGATTTAAAACGTAAATTATTGACGTTTGACGAAGTATTTTGCTTGTAATAATTATAAATATAAGTTTAATTATAAAATATTCATGGCAAAATACGAATTAACAGAGCTTGAGAAAAAGCTGCTCATTAACAGAGCTTGAGAAAAAGCTGCTCAGATACATCGTATTCAACGGGGCGCAGCATTCTGATTACGCCGTTGCAAAGCAGCTTAGGGTCAGCCAGACAACGGTTAACTACAAAATAAAGAAGCTACGCAAAGCAGGCGTGATAACAGGGTACGCCTGCAGAATCAATCCGGCAAAAGTAGGAAACAAAATCATGGCGTGGGTGTTCATAAAAGTCACGTCTGACATAAACATAAACAGCTTCATTGACAGCATGCTCGGCACGGGGAAAGTGTCAATTGCAATGGTGATTGGCGGAAATGACGACGTGCTTCTGCAGGTTTTTATGAAAAACATGGAGAGCCTGCACGAACTGATTGACGCCATAAATAACAGGTTCAAAAACAAGATGACAAACCTCAAGGTAAGTTATGTTACGCACATAGACAAGCTTAACCAGGTTTTTCCGGTTGAAACAGGCGAAGCAAAGTTGAACAAAACAGACAGGCAGATAATATCATACATGACTGAAAATCCGGAAGCCAAGATAGCAAAAATCGCTGAGGACCTTGAAATGCACAGAAACACCGTGTCATCAAGAATCAAAAAATTCTGGTCAGAGCAGGTGTTTCTCAAGAAAACAGCCGGAATTTCCGAGCAGTATTACAATGATCTGGACATCGGATTCCGGGCTTTGATGGTTATTGATACAAAACAGGGAGCCGAAGGCAGGACAGCGTCGAAGATCTCAAAATTTGAGCAGGTGCATGAGCTCACTTCCCTGATGGGCCACAACAATCTGCTCGCAGTGATAAGAACAAAGAATCTGACAGACTGCTACTCATTCATAAAAAATCTTTACAGGCTCGGCCTGATAGAGCGCGCAAGCACAAACTTAATATTCGCGTCAAAAACAGCGGAAATCAGGATATAATCGCCGAGCACGCGAAAAAACAATTATGGTTTCGTCCTCTCCATCGTCCTCGGGAAAGGTATCGCGTCTTTTATCGAGTCAAGCTTGCAGATCCACATTATCAGGCGCTCGACGCCCAGGCCGTATCCGCTGTGCGGAACCGAGCCGTATTTCCTCGAGTCAAAGTACCAGTCATATCTGTCCATTTTTTCGCCCTCTTTTTCAAGGGCTTTTTTCATCGACTCAATGTCGACATCTCTCTCTGATCCGCCGATTATTTCGCCTACGCGGGGGGCGAGCATGTCAAAGCACAGCGCCTCTTCCGGAAATTCCGGGTCAGAAGGCTTGTAGAACGCCATAATTTCCTTCGGATAATGCGTTACTATAACAGGCTTGTCGTAATGAGTGAGCAGCTGGCTTTCCTCAGGCAGGCGCAGGTCTTTGCCCCACTGCACTTTCATGCCGTCCTTCTCTAAAATTTCAAGGGCTTTTTTATATTTTATTTTCGGGAACGGCGGAGTTATCTTCTTCAGCTCCTCCGGCGTCATTCCGCCCACTGTTTCAAGCTCTTTCGGGCATTTTCTCGCCACTTCCTGGCAGATGAACGAGACAAGCTCGGACGCGACATCGACGCATTCGTCGAGTTTCATCCACGCGGCCTCCATTTCAGCCATCCAGAACTCAGTGAGATGCTTTGCGGTTTTTGACTTCTCAGCCCTGAATGTCGGCGAGACGTCGTAAATCTTCTCAAGCGCGAAAATCGCGGCCTCGGCGTAAAGCTGCCAGGACTGCGTAAGATAGATTTTTTCCTTGAAATATTTCACTTCAAACAAAGTGCTTCCGCCTTCGCAGGCAGCTGGCGTGAAAATAGGGGGCGTGAACTCATAGTATCCCCTTTTTCTGTAGAATTCGTGGATTGCCTCTGTGACAGCTGAGCGTATTTTCAGCATTGCTGTCATTTTCTGCGAGCGAATCCACAAGTGCCTGACGTCAAGCAGGAATTCGTCTGACTGGTCCTTCGTAATCGGATATTTCTCGGCAAGATGAATGAGCTTGTACCCTGTCATTTTTATTTCATAGCCGCTCGGAGCCCTGTCGTCTTTTTTCACTGTTCCGTCGACCTCGACGCTTGATTCCACGCGGGTTTTGACAGCGTCGCTGAAGAACTTGTCCTCGGACTTTGCGACGCACTGAACAATGCCTGTCACGTCCCTGACAATTATGAAAGCCGCCTGCTTGCCGCTCCTCTCGCGATGGACCCACCCGCGGATGGCGACCTCTCTGCCCTCATGCTTTGCAAGGTCGGCTATTTTGATGAACTCTCTTTTCGGCATAAGCTCACGAATATGTTTTGCCTTGGGCAGTTTATATAGTTTCCGCGCGTAACTGAAAATATGACCTGGTCAAAGAAGCAGATAATAGATCTGCTTGGGAAAGCTTATTCAAAGGGCGTTGATTTTACCCTCGACGACGAGCAGATAGCCGAGCTCTTCGACTTCGAGAGGAGGCCCGGTTCTGACGTCGGAATCGCCGTTCAGGAGAGGCTCACGCAGATAATAAGGGAGAACGGAAACAGGCCCGCGCCCTGCAGAATGAAGATTTTTGAGAGACAGATGGTCGAGAATAAGATTGAAATTCATCTTTTCAGCGAAGAAGCAGGCCAGCTGTGTGGCCCGGCTTATCTTGATGAGATTTACGTTCATCAGGGCAATGTTTATTCAGTGCCTCCGCAGGCAGGAGATCTAAGCCCGGTCCGGGAGCAGGGAAAGAAAGCCTGCTCGCTTGCAGCCGCTTTCGCGGCTCTTGTCGCCTCCACTGTGGAAAGCATGAATAGCGACTATGAAGTGGTCAGCATCCAGAGAATAGAGGAACTTGAGGACGCGAACATCAAGGTCCCGCAATTCCTGAAGAAGTACTTCAAGGACAAGGAGAAGTCAATGCACCTCAGCGTCGAGCCGAAGTTCAAGGTCGAGATTAAGATAAGCTGATGTCTATGTTTTTGGAGTCAATTGGTCACATAAATGAATTGGGCTGTGCAGAAACATTTAAAGGAAAAGTCAAGCAGATTTTTGTTGGTGGCAAAAGGGTGCTCATTGCCAGAAGTCATTCCGTGTGTGAAATAGATAATGAAATACCTGATTTGAAGGTTGGGGACATTGTTATCTGCGCATGGAATAAAACAATTAAGAAAATTGAATGAGGCTTCTTTGTTTATAATTACCATTTTCTTTGCTCATTCAGCCATTTATTCAATGCTCTGAAAAATTCGCCGTTTTTCGTGAAATATTCTGACCATTGTTCTTTTGTCATATTCAGTTCATCTTGCCACATTTTCGCGCTTTCTTCAAAAGAAAAAGTTTTAATTAGAGGCATGGCGATTTCAGTGTCATTTAATCCGTCCCATTCTCCCGTCACAATTTTAGAATGTCTTATTTTGCTATCCCACGTAGGGTCTA
>JAZDJV010000007.1:0-6079 GCA_043803585.1 Microcaldota archaeon
TTTGTACACTCTCATTGTTGTTTCGGGCTTCGCCTGCGGTTCATTTTCTTCTTTTCTTTTCTGTTGCTGCTCTTCTGTCTGCTCCATACTCATCGGTATTCTTGTATACCAGCATATTTATATACTTTTCGGTTTCCGAAAAGTATTTGGGAGTATATTATACAGAATCAGTTGGAAACTCTGCTCCCGCCGTTCGGGAGCATTTTCATCACATCTTCAAGCGTGACGCTGTCTGCTTTTTCCTTGCAGAAATACTTGATCTGTTTCAGAACAAGCTGGGCTGACTCTTCTTTTGTCTTGCGCGCGTCAGGCGTTATGCACACTTTTCCCGCGCCCTCGAAATCGTACTCAATCTTCCCTTCAGAGCTCACAACGAAGCACAGCTTCAGGGGAGTGCTTTTGAACCAGTTTCTTTTTCCTTCAACGTAAAACGCGCCTGCCTTGTTAGCCTTGCTGACCTGATCAGGATTCGAGGCGTGGACGTCGCACGTGCCTCTGCCTGCGTTCCACGCGCGGGAATAGCACGCAGCCAGCCTGGCCACCTGCTCAAGCTGGCCTTTCGCCATCTTCTGCCCGCCTTTTGCTATGAACACGCTTCCGCCCTGCACATCTGCGTGGAAGAAAACATCCTCCTTATCTAAGTGTTTCTTGAACAGCTCGTCATTCATCTTCGCGCTCCTTCCGCCGATGATAAGGTTTCCGTCAATGAAAGTCCAGTGGTAAGCTTCGTACCACATTTTTTTCTGCTGCTGGGCGCCGTGAGAAACAGCAGCGCTCTTCACAGCAGGCGCAGGAGAGCGCTGCTCCTGTTCAATCAGCTTTTTTGTTTCCGCAATCGCCAGCTCTGCCTTGCGCGCCTTTTCCTTCAATTTTTTTGACATTTCATAATAATGCGCTGCATTCTGTTGCACCGTCTTCTTTGCGTCAAGTTCGATTTCCATAATAATCACAAAACCTCAAGCACCGCAAGAACGTTCCTCTTCGGATAAGTCTCAAATCTGACCAGCTCCGCGCCTCTGACTTTACTAAGCGCAGCTTTGAACTCGCCCGCCGAATACCAGTCGCCCTCGTCACCGTCGAAAGCAGAAAGTATCTGCCTGGCCAGGCTCTCGAACCGGCCTTTGATTGAATAAGCGTCCCAGACATAAATTTTTCCGTCTTTTTTCGCGTGGTAAACCGCTCTCTGCAGGGCTTTTCCCTTTCTGCCAACGTGGTGCAGAATGTCAACCATCAGAATTTTGTCAAATCTCCTTCCCAGATCAAGCCTGTTGACGTCTGCTTTAATAAGCCGGGCGTTTGAAGGCAGATTCTTGATGAACATTGCGTCAGAAATGTCTGTGCCAACGTATTCTTTCATTTTGAACCGGCTGCACAGGGCGCCTGAGCCGCAGCCGATTTCAAGCACAGAGTCGTTTCTGTTTATTTTCGCGGCTTTGAGAAAAATCTCGCTGCGCTCTTTGTAAAACGAGCCGTAAAACAGCTTCAGCGAGAAGTCATATGTCCACGGATAATGGTACATAATAGGCGTTTTCAGAATCCTGAGCTTCGCCAGGATGAATAAGAACGGATAAATCAGCGCAATTGCGAGCGCGCAGAGCGCGTCGATTATTATTTTCATCATTTCACCTATCTTACCATGAGCCTCTTTGGCTCGCTGAAGAAACCAGGCCTTACGTCAAGCGTGAATTTGTGCCTTCCTTCCTGACGCTCGATGTTAATGCCGCCTGCTCTGTCAGCCCCTTCTTTTATGTTTAGGAGAGCTTTAACTGCGTCTTCAGAAGGATAAATTTGAAAACGCAGGTCGCCCTTTCTGGCTCTGTTTCTTATGTAATCGAAAAGCAGCTGTTTGCCTACTGTTTTGCGTTGGTACGGCCTGCTCACATAAAATTCGTTTATCCAATTACACTCATTTTTTTCCTTTCCTGAGATATATCCGATTGGCTTGCCGTTTTTGACGGCCACGCGCATGAATTCGTCATGGGTGGGGTTGTTTTTCCATTTGAATTTATCTCTCATCTTGACGAAGGCGTCAGCCTGCGCAGGGCTGAGCTGCTTGTAATCTATAATCTGCATGCCCTGCTTCGCTTTTTCGATTTTTGCCAGCCTGCGCAACCGCTTCCTTGGCACCATGCTCAGAATTAGGTCTTTCTTCCTTTTTATTGCTCTTCTTCGGATGATTCAACAGGCGCGGGCTCTTCTGCAGCCGGAGGCTCGCTTTCGTCCTTCTTCTCGGCAGGCTTGTTCTTGCCCCAGTTGGCCTTTGACTTGCACTTGTGGTTGATGCACATCTCAAACGGCCTCTTCTTAAAATACTGGACACTGATAACCTGCAGATTGCAGTCAGGGCACAGCTTTCCGAGCACTGTGATTTTGCCTTTCGCAGGCAGGGGATAACTGCACCTGCATCCTTTGGCATATCCGCTGCATCCGACAAATCTCGTGCCTCTGTGAGTTCTAATTATCTTCAGATTATCCCCGCAGAGCGGGCACTTTCCGACCAAATCGTCCTTTATCACAGCGTTTTTTATGTTCTGGCCTATGTTCTGATTGTGAACGTCAAGCTTGCTCAGTACCTTGTGGAGCATTGCGCGCGAGTTAGCCACGACATCAGTTTTTTTCTTCTCAGCTTTCTCAACTTCGTCCATCTCTTTTTCAAGCTGAGCAGTCATCTCAGGGCTTGTTATTTCCTCGGCGTATTTTTCAAGCGTGTCAATCACCACAAATGCAACTTCAGACGGCGTGAAATTCTGATTTCCCGTGATATAACCTCTATTTACCAGCTTCTGGAGTATCTCGTGCCTAGTGGATTTCGTCCCAATGCCTGCGTCCTCCATCAATTTTATCAGCGCAGCTGCAGAATACCTCGGCTTGGGCTTTGTCTGCTTCTGCTCCATCTTTATGCCCTTAACTTTCACCTTTTCGCCTTCAGCAAGCTCCGGAAGGAGCTTGTCCTCTGACTTTGAATAAGGATAAACTTCGCGCCAGCCTGCCTTCAAAATCACCTTGCCATTCGCCACAAAATTCTCTGTGCAGTAGTCAAGGTCAGCTCTTGTCAGCTCCATCTCCGCAGGCTCTGAAAGAGTGGCCATGAACCGCCTGCACACCAGTTCGTAGATTTTCCAGTCCTGCTGTTCGAGCTTTTTCTTGTCAGCCTTCTCAACAGGATAAATCGGCGGGTGGTCTGTGGTCTCTTTTTTTCCGAAAGAGGGAATGAGCGTTTTCTTTTTCATCAGCTTCTCAGCGTATTCCTTGAAATCGCTGACAGCGCTTATCTTTTTCAGAACGTCTTTCAGCTTCAGCGACGCGGGGTAATAGGTGTTGTCAGTTCTCGGATAGCTGATTAATCCCTCCATGTACAGCTTTTCCGCGATTGACATCGCCCTCTGGGGCTGGATGCCCAGATTCGCCGCAGCGCGCATAAACTCGGTGGTGTTGAACGGCGCAGGGGGATTGGCTTTCTGGCTTTTCTTTTCAACTTTCCGCACAAGCGCAGTATTGGACTTCAAAGCCGCGGTCCTCTCTGCCCGCACTTTGTCAAACAACTTCTCCTGCTCGTAAACAGCTATGAAATCCTGGCTGTTTTTGACGCAGTCAATCGAGACCGTCCAGAAATCCTTTGGCTCGAAAGCCTTTATCTCCTTTTCCCTGTCAACAACAAGCGCAAGCGCCGGCGTCTGGACCCTGCCCACTGATAAGAAAGATCTGCCCAGCCTGTTTGAAGCGAGAGAAATGTATCTTGTGAGCACGGCGCCCCATATCAAGTCAATTTCCCTTCTGGAATCAGCGGCATCGGCAAGATTAAAGTCAAAATCAGACAGATTCTCAAACGCCTGCTTAACATCCTCTTCTGTGAGAGCCGAAAATTTGGCTCTTTTGATTTTTATCCTGGGATTCTCCGCCTTCACCATGTCAATGGCTTCCTTGCCTATCGATTCCCCCTCGCGGTCGTAGTCAGTGGCTATAATCAGAAGCTCAGCCTCTTTCGCGTATTTTGAAAGGGCTTTCTTTATGCCCGCAAGCGAAGGCGTGTACTCAATGTTAGCGTCAACAAGGTCCTTAAGGGCCGTGTTCTGCCAGTTGTTCATAGCTTTCGGGAAGTCAACGTCAAGAACGTGGCCTTTCAGCGGAATGACAATGGAATCGCTGAGCTGATAGGCCTGGATAGGCCCGAGCTTCACAGCCTTGTTCTTCCCAAGTATGTCTGCTATTCGCTTTGCAGCTATCGGTTTTTCCGCGATTATTATTTTCATTTTGTCATTTCTCCTTCTTCAAAATGAAAAGTTTGAGTGCACTGCAGATTTCCTGCACGATTGATTTTCATTTTGTCGCCTTCTTGCAAAATGAAAAGGTTGAGCGCATCTTATTTTTCTGCGCGATTGATTCTCATTTTGCGTCACTTTTTTTATGCGTCACTGCTTGCGCTTTGTTAAAAGATTCTTGAAGTATAAAAACCGGGCGGTTTTTCCATTAACGCTTTTTCTGGAAGATTTTTGTTCGAATATGTTGGCAGATTTAACAGAAGCATTTAGCAGTTAACAGCACAAAAATCTGACTTAGCAGGAAAAGGGTTATTACACTCTGCTTACAGCGTATCTTCTGACGTACAGCTCAGAGGCGTACATCTGCGTGTAGGGCAGGATGAACAATGAAACTACGAATATCGAAACTATTTTGTGCTCCCAGATGAAATAGTGGCCAAGGGACGTCTCAACGAGGACCATCGCAAACAGCAGAACTGTGCCGAGCACAAAATAAGTGACAAGCGCCATTGGCTGCTTCTTCACAAAGCTGACAGCGTCTGACAGCGCCTCTATGACGCCGTAGTCCTCAAGCACAATGACCTGCGGCGTGAATGCAGGAATGAGCCAGATTAAGAGAATAATAAGCTGGGCTGCAAATGCTGGCAGGCCGAGATAATCAAATGAAACGCCCACTGCAAGGGAGGCAAGCGAGAACAAAAGCAGGTAGCAGAACAGCCTTTTAATGTATTTCGGGAACGTGGCCACTGCTTTTGTGAACTTCACGTGGTCAAGCGTCTCCTTAAGCTTGACAATGCTGATTATGGCGGCAAGGAAGAACGACAGCAGGAGGAGCGAAACAGCTCCGACAAATGCAAAAAGCAGGAACTGCGTCATATTGAAGTCGAGATAGAACGAGCTGAACCTCAGGAATCCCCCGCCTACGTTGACGTAGCTTGAAATCAGTGGAAGCAGGACCAGCGCAAGCAGTATAAATATGCTGAAATACACGGTCAGATTCAAGGTGCTGAAATAAACCCTCGCAGCCTTCAAAAACGCGTTTTCCATTCGGGTATCCTCTCGTTTCATTACTCATCAAGGGTATTTATTTGTTGTTTTTGAGCGCTTTGCACAGTTTGGTGAGCTCGCACGACCTTTTCTTCACAGTCTGCGAAGCAAGCTGCTTCATTTCCGCGGCCGCAGTGTTCGGCCGCGGGTAGAACATTGAGATGTTGACGACATCGGGCTTGGCGTCTTTCAGAAGTTTGACTGTTTTCTTGAAGTCGGCGTCAGTTTCAGTCGGAAAGCCCACTATAATGTCGGTCGCAATCGTGATTCCAGACACAGCTTTGCGGAATTTCTCCGCTGTTTTCTTGAACTCCGCTGCAGTGCCAATTCTTTTCATCTCTTTCAGCACCTTGTCAGAGCCGGACTGGATTGGGATGTGGATAAACGGAAGGAATTTTGAGTTTGGCTCATTCATCAACGCGATTATCTCGTCAGCGTACTTCGCAGCGTAGCAGGGATTCATCATTCCGATTCTGCACGCAAAATTACCATCTATCGCGCTGATTTTCTTCAGCAGTTCGGGCAGGGTTGAGCCGATGTCCAGGCCGTAGCAGCCCGTGTCCTGCGCAGTGAGCAGGATTTTTATGTGCCCTTTCTTTGCAAGTTCATTGACGTGCTTTACGATATCTTGAACAGGATATGAAAACAAATCGCCGCGGGCATTTTTCGTTCCACAGTAGGCGCACCTGCCTGCACAGCCCTCGCAGATTTCGACCGGCACGGCGTCCGCGCCTTCTGCGAAACTGTGCGGAAGCAAAAGCTTGTTGGCGTGC
>JAZDJV010000008.1:0-2302 GCA_043803585.1 Microcaldota archaeon
GCCTATTTCTACACCCTGGCGAGGATGAAGAACAAGGACGCCGAGGTCGACAAGCTCGACCCGCAGAAGAAGACGCTCGACGAAATAGAGTACATGGGCTCGAACGCGACAGAAGATTATGATACGGGGACTTCTGAATCCACAGAAGCATCGCCGACAGCGACAACCTCAGAATCAGGCACGGCAAACCCGTTCGGCTCTTTCGCTGACTGGTAATAAACTTTTTCTCTATTAAATCAATCGCGCTGATGCGCTCAAACTTTTGCGCTTTGCGCAAAATCATGTTTTGCTTCTGCTAACTGTTAAATGTTTCTGCATAATCGGCTAACATATTGTTAAGCAAAACACTCAGCCAAAAAAGTTTAATCAAAAACTAAATTCTAAATAATCAAAAACACAATAAAAATAGTGTTATGCAGCCCGCCCAATGCGGGCTGCGTTCGGATTTTATTCTGATTTTTCAGTCTTCAACTGAGAACGCCGATGGCTATTATTGCAATCACTATAATTATAGCCAAAAGTACCAAATATTCAGACATTCCCGGATTTTTTTCCATCTTAGTTCCTCTGTATAATTGAATGAAATAAGAGTTTATATATTAGAGCGTCAGAAATCATTTTTACACTAGTATCTTCACAACGTCGTTCTCTTTGAGCACGTAGTCCTTTCCTATCTTTCTTTTCGTGCGCGCGTCAAGCGCGCCCTTCATGTTTTTTGCGATGTCAGTGTGGATGCGCGCAGCGAGGTCATAGACATTGCTTCCGCGCGGAATCAAGTGGACATCAGGCAGTACGTTTCCTTTTTTGTCAGAGAAGTGGGTTTCGTCCTCCACAGCGTACACAGGAATATAGTCCAGCTTCTTGAATACGA
Organism: Microcaldota archaeon; assembly: GCA_043803585.1. GTDB lineage: Archaea > B1Sed10-29 > B1Sed10-29 > B1Sed10-29 > JAJRYS01 > JAZDJV01. The sequence continues at coordinate 872 of JAZDJV010000008.1, forward strand.
GCTCGTTGATGACTTTCTGGACGCCTGTTCCGCTGTATTTCACCACGACGGCGCGTATCTTTTCAAGGGCCTGCGCAAGCGGGCCTTCAGCCTGCTTCAGGACTGTGAAGTCAGCTGAACCAGGCACGTATTTTATCATCCCGGCTTTGTCAGCCTTCCTCAGCGCCAGCTCAAAATCAGCTGTTACTGGCGTGATGTCGTGCTTGCCCTTCAGTCTCTCATAGTTTTTCTGCGCGTCAGGAATGTCAATCTTGTTTCCTGCAAGTATCACCGGCTTGTTTGCTGTCCTGATTTTGTGGGCCAGGTCAAGCATGTCAGTATAACCTGAATTGACGATGTCCTTGACTCTGTCAGGCGTTATCTTTAGTCCAGTGACCTGGTCTACAACCATTTCCCAGAGTGGCTTGTTAGTTGCCTTTGCCTTGCGCTCGAGGTTGGCCCAGTTCTTGTCAAGAATGCCTTTTATCCAGTAATCAATCTCCTCTTCAAGCCAGGTTATGTCAGGCTCAGGGTCGTATCCGGTCGCGGCCTCGCCTTTCTCATTTGTCGTGCCCGAGAGATCGACGATGTGAATCAGGCCGTCAGCGTCAGTAAGGTCTGAAAGAAACTGGTTGCCCATGCCCTTGCCTTCGTGCGCTCCCTGCACCAGTCCTGCGACATCAACTGCCGTGACAGGAATCAAGCGCAAGCCGTTCTCGCATTTTGAATTCTGCGGGCTGCACTTCACCTTGAGCCCTTTGCACGGGCACTCGTAAGTGGCGTAAGTGACGCCGATGTTCGGCTTGATTGTGGTAAAAGGATAGGCTGCAATCGGCACGTCAACAAGAGTTGCGCCGCTAAAAAAAGTGCTTTTCCCAGAAGATGGTTTGCCTAACATTCCGACTTTTAATCCCATCAGTTATCATCTTTCCCAATCTAAAGTTTTCTGCTTTTAATTTGCTTCACCAGTGTTATTAACCTTTTTTGTTCTTTCCTAAACCCGACAAAGTCCAATCCGACATAATCCGCGTCTTTCGGGTCAAATTCTTTTATAACTCTTATGAGCGCGTCAATATAATTGTTAAGCTTGTATTTGCCCAGTTCGGCGACGTATTTCTGCAGGTCAACGCCCGAATAAAGCAGCAGTGTAAGAAGGTCTATCGCGTCTTTCATTCCCTTCGGCGTTCCCCTGCGCTCTATTTCAGCAGACTGCTTCAAAATCAGCAGAAGCTCCGGCGAAACGGTTTTTATCCCGTTCACTTTTATGTAATTTTTCAGGATGTCCTGCGCAGGCACGGCGAGCTCTGAAAAAAAAGGCACGTATATGTCAATGTCAAACCTGTCGGACTTCAGCTCGTATTTTTTCAGGTTCGTGTTTTTGTTCAGAGAGTATTTTGACTTCAACTGCGAGAGGGTTTCGTGGTCCACAACTATATCAATGTCTTTTGATTT
>JAZDJV010000009.1:0-3594 GCA_043803585.1 Microcaldota archaeon
CCAGAGAAAAAGAAGAATAACAGTCGAGGCTGCAGCCACAATTCTGGCGAATATTCTCCAAAACAACAAGTACTTCCCGTACTGGGTCGGCCTGCTGCTTGGCGGATATGACAGCGAGCCCAGATTATACTCGCTTGACGGGTCGGGCGCAATGCTGCCTGAAGATTACGCGTCAGTGGGATCAGGCTCAACAATGGCGTACGGCGTGCTTGAAGACAGCTACAAGAAAGGGATATCGACAAAAGAAGGCGCTTCAATTGTCGCAAGGGCGGTAAGGGCTGCTCGGGAAAGGGACGTTTACACCGGCGGAAGCGGAATGGACCTCGCTCTCATAACAAAAGACGGAATAAAGATGATTTCAGGGCCTGATGCAGAAGCCCTTCTGAAATGAGCGCAGCCAAGTTCAAATCCAGTTAGTATTTATCGGACCATTATTGCCAAACCAATCAAACCCAGTTGCAGACAATTTAACAAGCAATTAAGAAAAATTTTAAACGGAAGTTTTACAATGCAATTTTTAAAAGACATGGAAGACAAAGTGAGGGAACTGCTTCCCCCTGACTGTGATGTCACATCGCTTGACGTCGAGGGTCCGGAGATAATCCTTTACACGAAAAATATTGACAAATTTCTTAATGACGAGTCTCTGATAAAGAGGCTTGCGGGCACTCTGAAAAAGAGGTTCGTGGTCCGCTCAGACCCGGCTATGCTGATGGACCCTGAAGAGGCGAAGAAAAAAATCGAGGAAATCGTGCCTCCTGAGGCTGAAATCAAAAGTATCAGGTTTGACCCTGAATTCAACGAAGTCAACATAGAGGCGAAGAAACTCGGGCTTGTGATCGGCGCCCACGGAAGCACCCTGAAGAGGATAACTTCCGAAACAAAGTGGACGCCGAAGCCGCTGAGGATGCCGACGTCAGAGTCAAAAATGATGAAAGGCATCAGGGAAACGCTGATACGCGAAAGCGAAGTTCACAAAAAAGTGCTGAAAAAAGTCGGGAAGAGAATTTACAGGGAGCAGTCAAAGCCGACAGACTGGATAAGAATCACCGGCCTCGGCGGATGGAGGGAGGTCGGGCGCTCATGCATGCTCATTGAAACGCCTGAGTCAAAAGTCATGCTTGACTGCGGAGTGAATGTGGCTAGCAACGAAAGCCCGTTTCCATACCTGTCGTCAGTTGATTTTTCGCTTGAAGAGCTTGACGCTGTCATTCTTTCGCACGCCCATCTGGACCACTGCGGATTTCTGCCCTACCTTTTCCAGTACGGATATGAAGGACCTGTGTACTGCACAACCGCGACAAGGGATCTGATGGTTCTGCTGCAGGAAGACTACATCAGCGTGCTTGGAAAGAGCGCGAAAACTCCGCCTTATTCGCAGAAGGACATCAAAAAAGAGCTTCTACACTGCATCCCGAAAGGGTACGGCGAAGTCACTGACATTACGCCTGACATGAGGCTGACCCTGCACAACGCGGGGCACATTCTCGGCTCATCGCTTGTTCATCTTCATATCGGAGAAGGCGCCCACAACCTGCTTTACACCGGCGACCTGAAGTTCGGATACACCGAGTTGTTTGACCCTGCTGAAACAAGGTTTCCTAGGCTTGAAACAATGATTATAGAATCAACATACGGCGGGCAGAGGGATATCCAGAAGCCGAGGTACATGAGTGAAAAATACCTCATTGATTTGATAAAGAAAGTCACTTCGCAGAACGGACTTGTGCTCATACCGACGTTCGCTGTCGGCAGGGCGCAGGAAGTGATGATGATTATAGAAGCGTATGCCAGAAAGCACGGCGACTGGGACATTCCGGTCTATCTTGATGGAATGACCAGAGAGGCGTCCGCGATTCATTCCGCTTACTCAGAGTATCTGAAGCGTTCATTGGAAAGGCGCATTCTGCACAATGATTCTCCGTTTGACTCAAACATCTTCCAGATTGTCGAGCCGAACCAGAGGGAGCAGATTGCGGAGGACGGAAGGTGCGTCGTGCTCGCCCCTGCGGGAATGATGAACGGCGGGCCTGTTGTCGAATACTTCAAGAGGTGCTGCGACAATCCGAAGAACGCGATAATTTTCGTCGGATACCAGGCAGAGGGCTCGCTGGGAAGAAAGATTCAGCAGGGCGCAAAGGAAGTTGTGCTTGAAAACAACAGCCCTGAAGGCCAGGGCAAGTCGCAGGCGTACAAAATCAACGCCCTTGTCGAGACAGTGGAGTCATTCTCCGGGCACGCCGACTTGAACCAGCTGCTCGGATATTTCAAGAAAGTCACTCCGCGCCCTGAGCGCGTGCTGGTCGTCCACGGCGAAGAGAAAAGCGCCATGAATTTCGCGCGCTCATTGAACTACAAGTTCCACGTTGAGGCCAGCGCCCCGAGAAATCTCGACTCGATCAGATTGAAGTAAAGTTTCGGGCTTTTTCTAACGGATATATTTATATACGCCATGTATATAACTATATATGTGATGTATATGGTACAAGCTATGATACAGATTGACGAGCATACGAACAAAATCCTGAATCTTGTGAAAATCAACTATGACCTCAGGAACAAATCAGAGGCGATAGAAGTGCTTGTTAAAAAATATGAAAATGACGACATGGAGCCCGAGTTCAAGCCGGAATACATCAAAAAACTTGACAGAATTGAGAAGCACGGGAAGTTCACGAGAGTAACAGATTTGAAGAAGTTTTTTGACGAGTTATGAGAACGGGGGTTGCATATGAAGTATACTCCCGATTTTTCGGATGAAATAAAAAGAAAACTCAAAAAGCTGAAGAAAAAAGATATAAACCAGCTGCACATCATTGAAAAAAAGATGGAAGAAATACTCGAAAACCCCCATGCATTCAAACCGTTAAAATGGCCGATGGTACATAAACGGCGCGTGCAGATCGGCCATTTTGTGCTGACTTACTCAATTTATGAAAATGAAAAGGCAGTGAAGTTCCTTGATTACGAGCACCATGACAAAGCGTATAAAATGAGTTGAAAAAAACGGCTGGGCGCAGGGAACACGAAGGGTGGTACAAAAGTGCCTTCAAAGAAAGATAACCGTCAGAAAAAGAGCTCCGAACCTGAATTAAGGCCAGAGTACATTGCTAAGATAGAAAAGATTAAGAAAGAGGGAAAATTCATCAGAGTCAAGGATGTCAAAAAATATTTTATGGACATGCTGAAATAATTGACGTTCATAAAATTGAAGCTGATTAGATGGGAATTGAAGAACGAATAAGCTTTTTCAAGCAAGTTAGAGATATCCCTTATTACATAGCAACGCAAGGCGAAACAGATTACTGTTGTTCATCAAAAGCAGTGATGTTGCAAGAACTTCTGAAAACAATTGGCATAAAATCAAGACTGCGGATTGGACTTTTTAAGTGGGAAAGTTTAGAGCTGCCTGGCAGGATTATGGCACTGCCTAAGGAAAATCCGCAGGTTCATACTTTTCTTGAAGTTTTTGTTCCTGAAACCAAAAAGTGGGTGAAGGTAGATTCCGCTTGGGATGGCAAAATAAAGCATTCTAAAATAAAGGCAAGCGAGTGGGATGGGTTAAATGACACTGAAACCGCTATGCCTTTGATT
>JAZDJV010000010.1:0-2902 GCA_043803585.1 Microcaldota archaeon
GCGTCCCGCATGGAATTGGAGACTGTTTTGTTCTAATTTTTTTCACAACTTTCACTTTCATTCAAAACACCTCAGATATCTGGATCATAATGAGAGCAAAAACCCTTCGCTGTCTTTGATTCGGCTTTCTTCACGATTTTCGCTTTCATTTAAATTTTCCCCCTTCATTAATAATCAGCAGAACTAATACAAGGCTCTTTTATTGTCTTCGCTTCAGCTTTCCTCACGATTTTCGCTTTCATCAAAACCCCTCGCAAATTATTAATCGTCAAATACTTCCCAGCAGGAGCCTTTCATTGTCTTTGATTCAGTCTTTTTCACAACTTTCGCTTTCATCAAGATTCCTCCTGTTAAATAGGATAAGGATTAAAACAGAAACCATTCATTGTTTTTAACTCTGCTTTCTTCGCGATTTTGACTTTCATTCAGAAACACCCCGCTGATTATTGGAGCTGGCGAAGTTTATAATAATATTCAGTTTATAAATCGCAGCAAGAAGCGGAAAGCCGGAAGCTTTCCGCTGCCTCAAATCTCGCACACTATTTTATGGCGTGGATTCTATTGGTTATGCCCTTAAAATGCCAGTCCAAACATGCCGCATCCGGCCTGTTTCTTATCCTTAACGCTGCTGCTTACTTTTGCTTTCATTGCTGTCACCGTCTGATTTTTTTGTTTTGCGTCCCAGCTAAAAAATTTTCTTGCACTTGATTTTCCAGCTAAATTATGTCACCGTATGATATTGATTTGGACTTTAAGGTATATAAAGGTTATTTTTCATTCTAAATTTTTTGCATGCTATTTGGAACAAAATTATTCGTTTTTGCATGAGCTTTTTCTCGGAGCATTTGACACAAGAGATGAGCTAACAGCACGAACAGGGCGAATGGCGCACATTTCACATGATTCATAGGTCAAATGCGAGTTTGCGCGTAGCGCAAACGTTTGAGGAGCGAAGCTCCGATTGACTTAACAGGAAAAGCTTAACTGGCCACAATCACGCCGATTTTCCTGACCAGCTCGTCGCGCTTCTTCCCTTTCTGCATCGCATTCTTCAGCACGTCGCACAGCGTCTTGGCTGGAATGATTTCGATTGACTTCATCTTCTTAGGGTCAACCACGATGTCGTCCTTGTTTGAGTAGGGCACAATCACTTTCTTCAGACCTGCTTCAATTGCAGCCTCTATCTTTGACGACACTCCTCCTATTGGAAGCACTTCGCCTTTCACAGAAAGCGAGCCTGTCATCGCGATTGACTGGTCAATCGGTATGTTCTCCAGCGCCGACAGAACAGCTGTGGCAACTGAGACAGACGCGGAGTCGCCTTCAACGCCATCGTAAGTCTGCAGGAACTGGATGTGGGCGTCATAGTTTGATATGTCAGCGCCTTTGTATTTCTTGATGATCGCGAAAACGTTCTGGACAGCCTCTTTCGCTATCTCGCCGAGCTTGCCTGTTGCGATTGTTTTTCCGCCCTTCACAAGCTGAGCAGGGGCGACTTCGGCCTCAATCGGCAGGAGCAGTCCGCCGTATGTGGCTCCGCTTCCCATAAGCGCAAGCCCGTTCACCCTTCCCCTGACAAATCCTTTTGTCTTGAAAATCTCGTATGCTTTCTTCATATCAATCGCCTTGTCAGACACCTGCTGTTCGAGCGTTTTGGCAAGCCCTTTTGCTTCCATCACGTGGATTCTCTCGACATGCTTTGACTTGCTGATTCTTGCGATGTCTCCGGCAGCCCTCACAAGTCCGCCCAAGTCTCTCAGGCGCAGGGTCAGCCTGCTCTTTCTGTCAGCCCTCCTGCGGGCCTCAAATATTATCTCCTCAACAGCGTCCCAGGTGAAGTGCGGTATCTTTCCGTCTTTTGTGACTTCCTGGGCGACAAATGTCCTTATCCTGTCCCTGTTGATTTCAGTGTCAGGCATGTCCTGATTAAGGTAAGTTTCATAGCCGTATCCCCTTATTCTTGAGCGCAGGGCGGGGTGCATCTTCTGCAGGTCAAAAATGTTTCCGGACGCAATCAGCAGAAAATCGCACGGCACAGGCTCTGTATGAACCATTGCCCCGCTTGACATTTCGCTCTGGCCGGTTATCGGGAACTTCTTTTCCTGCATCGCGGTCAGAAGCTCCTGCTGTGATTTCGGCGAAAGCGTCGCAACTTCGTCAATGAAAAGAACGCCGTTGTCAGCCCTGTGAATCATTCCTGCCTCAACTCTCAGATGAGGCGGAGTGCCCAATCCCCCTGACTGGTACGGATCGTGGCGCACATCTCCTAAAAGCGCGCCTGCCCTGGCTCCTGTCGCGTCAACATACGGCGCTTTGGTGTTTCCCGAGTTGTCAATAAGTATTTTCGGAATGTCAATGTCCTTCTCGTTGCCCATCAGCCTCATTCCTTTTATTCCGGAGGCGAAGGCGAGCGCGAAAATCATGATTGCCATGAATATTCCGCCCACTATTATGAAAGACGCGAGTATAATGTCGGAGAAAAGATTAAGATACATTGAAAGCGCGATTGAAAGCGCGAATATCAGCGAAATGAAAAGGACAGGCGTGAAAGCGGCCTTGACTTCAGATGTCGGCGACTTCAAAAACGATTTTTTCTTCGCCTCCTCGACAAGCTTTTTCCCTGTTCCAGACGGCGCTGCAACTATCTTCGGAGTGTTCGGGTCTGCGCTGTTCGGATAGACGAGAACGTCGCGAAGAGTGCTGACAGGAAGAAGCTCTGACATAGCCTGCGCAAGCATGCTCTTGCCCGTTCCGGGCTCTCCAATCAGCAGGACGTTTCTTTTCTGCGACGCGGCTTTTTTTATCAGCTCAACGCCTTTGTCCTGGCCGATGACCTGGTCTGCAAGCTGCTTTGAAACTTTTATCTCTTCGGTTGTTTTGAACTTCTTCATACAATTAATAA
>JAZDJV010000011.1:0-3959 GCA_043803585.1 Microcaldota archaeon
GATTCAGAAGGAGCCGAAAGAGCTTGTCACGGAGCTGAACGACAAGAGAAAGCAGTTCAACGAGAGGATCACGACGCTTGACAAGCAGCTTGAGAGGCTCAAGGCCAAGGCGAACGAGCTGCAGGGCAAGGTCCAGAAAGAGCTCGAAGGCAAGCAGAAATAATTAATCAAAAATAACCCTTAAATACCCTTTCCGCCTTCTCTAAAGCATGTACCAGATGGGTTATGAGAAGGCAAGGCATCTTCTTGAAAGATACGGCATCAGCCACGCTCATGCCGAACTGACTGATTCTAAGGCCCATGCGCTCAAAATTGCGGGCAAATTGGGCTATCCATTGGCTCTTAAAATTGATTCTCCGGACATCGTGCACAAGACCGAGCTGGGCTGCATTGAAACTGGCATTTCAAATTCTGACACCCTTACAGAGGCGTTTGACAGGATAATGAAAAACGCACGCAAACACACTGACAACATAAACGGAATAATTGTCCAGAAAATGGAGACGGGAACCGAAGTCATAATCGGGGCCAAGAGGGACCCGCAGTTCGGGCCTGTCATAATGTTCGGCCTGGGCGGAATCCTCGTTGAATATCTAAAAGATTTCTCAATAGGCATCGCCCCTGTTTCATCAGCAAAAGCGATGCATATGATAAAAAAAATAAAAACTTATCCTGTTCTTGAGGGCGTGCGCGGACAGAAGGGCGCCGACACTGCAAAAATCGCCTCGGCGATTTCAAAAGTCTCGAATCTGATGTCAGACTGCCCGTTCATCTCGGAAATCGACCTCAACCCCTGCTTCGCAAGCGAAAAAACGTGCACAGCAGCTGACATAAGAGTGATTGTGGAGTGAGCGATATGAAAAAAACAGTACTGCATGAAAGGCTTGACAAGGGCCAGAAATGGGCCGACAAAGTGACATGCACAATCGGCAGCTGGAAATTCATTTCTTTTATAGTTGTATTTATCATAATATGGGTAACCCTGAATTCTTTTGCCTGGGTTTACAAATGGGACAGCCATCCGTTCATAGTCCTGAATCTGTGCCTTTCCACTCTCGCGGCTATGCAGGCTCCGATAATCCTGATGAGCCAGAAGAGGGCGGCAGAAAGAGAGAGGGCCAAGCTTGAGCAGGACTATCTGATCACAAAGAAGTCAGAGCTCGAGATTGAGCACATGCAGCTGGAGCTTGACGAAATCAAAGCAATTCTGAAGAAGAAGGCGAAATAATTCATGTACAAAATCAGGCTTCATTCAAGGGGCGGACAGGGCGGAAAGACCGCGGCGCAGCTGATTGCAGAGGCCGCCTTCATGGAAGGCAAGGAAGTGCAGGCATTTTCCCTTTACGGCGCAGAACGGAGAGGGGCACCTGTGGCCTCTTTTGTGCGCATTGACACAAAGCCGATTCTTGAGCGCGGATACATCCACGACCCGAACTACTTCATAGTCATAGACGAAAGCCTGCTTGAGAACAGGGATGAGATTGGGCTGAACGAAGGCCTGAATTACGGGGACATTTTCCTCGTGAACACGAAAAAATCGCCCAAGCAGATTGACGTTCCGCGCGGAGTGACTGTCTACACAATTGACGCAACAGGCATTGCGATGAAAACAATGGGAAGAAACGTGTCGAACACGGTAATGCTCGGCGCGTTCGTTAAAATAAGTAAGATTGTGAAGCTTGAATCGCTTGAAAAGGCGATTTACAGCCATTTGAAGGGAAAATATCCGGAATGGGTGGCGAAAAACCTCTCAGCAGTAAGGCTGGCGCACAGCGAACTTGACGTGAAATCAGGGGTCAGGTCTTAAATGCGCAAGAGAACGTGAAAATCAGGTAAGTGAAAACATGCACAGAGAAGACAGCATAAAATACATGGGCAAGAAGGGCGTGCCGGTCATCACAGACGCGGGCAACGCAGTTAACCTCCACACAGGGCTGTGGGGCACCTTAAAGCCTGTTGTTGATGAGTCAAAGTGCATCGGGTGCAGAACGTGCTTTACTTACTGCCCTGTTTCGGCCATTTCGTGGGACAAAAAGAAGAGCAAGCCCATAATCAACCTGTACTTCTGCAAAAAGTGCGGGATATGCTCGAACGAATGCCCTGTTAAGTGCATCGCGAGGGTTGAAGAGAAATAATCACAGCTCTTTTCCTGTTCTCTCTTCGTAAACATCAATTGTTTTCAGCACCACGGGGTCGGCTTTTCTGCGCTTTCTCAGCTCTGTTTCGCTGTTTTTGAGCCTCTTCAGCATGTATTCATTCTTTGTTATGAAAGCGAAATGAGCCACTTCGGAGCGGACAAGAGGGGATTCGTCCGCGACGCGCGACATAACCACGTCATGGTACTTCATCTCGGCGGCCGCCCTCACTGCGTTTACTCTGACATCCGCGTCTGCGTTCTCCGCAAGTCTCCGGGTGATTTTTCTCAGCTGCGGGTTGTAAATGTCAAGAAGATGGGGCTTGTTTCTCTTTATTTTTTCAAGAATGCCCGGAAGGCGGAGCGTGATCGCATATTTTTCCTTTTTGCTGCCTTTGATGGCCTCTGATTTTATGTATTTGATATTGAGGTCCCTGCTCGCTTTGTCAAGCTCGCCCCTCCACCCCACTTTGCGCGCCAGACTGTCGGCGGTTCTGCTGCTGAATGCCATGCATGGATTACACTGCGCGCATTTATAATTCTCTTTTTCGTCCGGATCACACGCCGTGGCCTGTGAAATGCTTCAAGCCCTTTCTCCAAAGTAGGCACGACAGCCCGAAGAACAGCGCTATCCAGAATATGCAAGTCAGCGCCAGCGCCAGCATGTCAGAGAACGGAATTTTGCCCTGCGCGACAGAAACAGGCACGAAAATTATGAACTTGAACGGCAGCAGGTCTGAAATTGATTGGAACCACAGCGGCAGAAGAGTAAGTGGGATCCAGGAGCCCCTGAACAGCGAGGTTACATTACGAAAAATTTGTATAATTCCGTCGTTTTTCTCAAACCAGAAAGAGAGTGTGCCGAGCGAAAAATAAATCATGAAATTCAGCAGCCATGCGAGGAATAAAAACACTACAAAGAAGACAATCATTGCAATGTCTGAACTTATTTCTAATGGAATCAAAAAAGAAATGACCGCCGTTGAAATCAAAAAAATGGGCAGCCAAAAAAGGAATTTGCTCAACCTTTCAAATAATGTGTTCTCCATGTAGTTCATGGGCCGGACAAGGAAGATAACTATTTTTCCCCGTATAACTTCCCTTGAAAGCGTGTTGGCAACGCTCGACTCGCCCAAACACCATCCTATTGAATAGTTAATGAGATAGTAAGTGAATATGCTGCCAAGAGTTATGCTGAACCCTGTTGAATTCTGAAGAATAGCCTGCCATATAAAGTAAATAACTATCAGATAAACCGGAAAACTGGCAAGAAGGAGCGCAAAGTTTAAACCGTAAGCTTTGTATGCTCTGAATGCAATTATCATTGCCCTTAATCGTTTATCCGCCATATGAAGAATACCTCTTCAGCCCCTTGTTCCAAAAGAATCTGAATATCAAATACCAAACTGCAATCAAAAACAGTTCAAAAGCCACAGTCATGCCAAACAATTCAAATCCCATGCCCATTGAAAACATCGCAGGATATGTCTGCACAAATATCAGCGGCATAACAAATGTGAAGATAAACTGCATTGCCTGCGGATAGATAACCACAGGATAATCACTTGACTGCCACAGACTGTCCCATATGGAGCTTATTGCATCTGTCCTCCCAAACCAAAACGAGAGGCATTCAGCAGTCAGGAAAATTAAGCTGAAAATGACTGTGCCAAACAAAACGAGCGCAAACCCCTCTAAAAATCCGAAAAGAGTCATCTGCGCGCCGTATGAAAACGCAACAAAGAACATAATGGCGCTTATGGCTAGATTTATCAGTCCAAAAAGGCTGATGTAGTTCATCATGTGGGCAGTCACGGGGTTTACA
>JAZDJV010000012.1:0-7956 GCA_043803585.1 Microcaldota archaeon
TGGTCATTTTAACTTCCTCTTTTCAGGTCAATCTTTTTTAGTTTCATCTCATTTTGCAAACGTCAATCACACTTCTTCTCCGAATTCAATCGCAGGCTTCTCTTTTCCGATAACAAATACGTAATCCTTCTTCGTGCTGAACTCCTGGTCGCCTTTTTTAAAGAAGACCATGGCGTCCCTTGCGATTGTTCCGCTTTCTATCTTCGTTATTTTTCCGGTTTCTCCGGCGTGCTTTCCTCCGGTTATGTATCCCGTGCTGTTCTCCGCAAGCGGGAAGTGTTCCTCAATGCTCTGCTCGGGTATCTTTATTTTCAGGGTGTCGCCAATTTTGTAGTCTGTCTTCTTCACGGTTATGTTTCTGCCGTCGTGCATTGTGACCTGCGTTTTGTCCCTGCCTATGTCGGTTTTCTTCGCAATCCTCACGAGCTTGAAATCGACTTTTTTCTTAAGCCGGCTGAGCGCAATTCTGCCTTTTTCGTCGTAAACAGCCCTGTAAATGTCCCCTGTTTTCGGGGTTTCAACTATGTCCATGAAGCCGACAGGGAATTTCTCGTCTGTTACGGCCCTTCTGTCAATCATTATCTCCTTTGTTTTGATTATCCTCTTAGCCTCTTTGGCGTTTTTTCCAAGCGCGAGGTAGTCTCTCACGACTATCAGCAGGGGCACTGAGTCCAGAAGCTTGTGCGGTCCGGCCCTTGATTTTACGGTCCATACGCTGTCCTTTCTCTCCATCTTCACTTTTTTTGAAGACGCGAGTTTTTTCAAATGCCTAGTTCCGCCTTTGTTTCCCATCATTTCACCTGCTTGTTTCCGAGCGCCGCCTTTCTCTTCGGATCTGAAAGGTCGAGCTCCATTATCATGAGTTTTGAAGGCTCAATTGCCAGCGGCTTCTCCTTCTTCCCGGCTTTTACATTGATGCCGTCAATGCGGGCCATTATCTTCTTCATGTCGATTTTGATGATTTTACCCTCTTTTCCGGCCCACTTTCCCGACATCACTTTCACTTTGTCGTTCTTTCTCAGCGGGAAATTCCTTCTCTTGTGCTCGCTGCGGAGGGCTTTTGAAAGCCTTGCGCTGAGCAGCTTCCTTTTCTTGTGCTGCGGGCAGTTGTAGAGCACCTTTCTCTGCTTTCTCGGCTGAGATGATTTTACTGTCATGAATATCATCCGCTTGTTTTCAAATTTTCATCATTTAAATTACGTTTTTGGATATTGTCGCGACTTTCGGGAATCTCTCGGCGACTTCCTTTGCCACGACGCCCTTGATCTCCGAGGCTTTCGGCTCGTTCTTGTCGGTTATCAGCACGGCTGCGTTGTCCTCGAACCGGATTCTCTCGCCTGTCGCCCTTCTGTAATCCTTTTTCTGCCTTATGATGACGGCTCTGACGATTTTCTTTCTCATGTCTTTCTTCCCTTTTATCACCGAGCCGATTATGACGTCGCCGACGCTTATCGGAGGCTGCCTGCCCCTTCTTCCCTTGTATCCGAGCCTGTTGATTATGCGTATCTCCTTGGCTCCGGAATTGTCGTCGACTTTCACGACCGACAGAAGCGTCAGTCCGGGCGTTATTCTTGCTGCAAATCCCTTCATTTTTTTCACCTATTTTTTCGAGCCTAAATTTTCAATGACGACGAACGCCTTTGTCTTGCTTATTTTCCTGCATTCGCCTATCTTCACCTTGTCGCCGGTCTTCACTTCCATGCACCCCGGCTTGTGAGCGTTAATTTTGCTTCTCCTTCTTTCGTATCTTTCGTACTTCGGAACGTAGTGCAGGTACTCTCTCTTCACTATTACGGTGTTCTTCGGCTTGTCGCTGACAACAATCCCTTCAAACGTGTTTCCGCGCACGCTCAGGCTGCCGTGAACCGGGCAGTTTTTATCTGCGCATTGTTCCATCGAATTTCCTCCAATATTTTTTTATCCTGTCCTCGGGCCTGAAGCACAGGTCTTTTCCCGGCACTTTCATCCCGTTAATCTCAAACTCGCAGTTTTTTTTCGATATTTTTTTCTCCCTTCCCTTTGACTCGATTGTGAGCGTCTTCAGGGTCTCGTCAACTATTTTCCCCTCAGCCCCTGCAAGCGTTCTGTCAGAGCTCTTTGTTATCTTTACGCTCTCTCCTATGAGCTCGCCCATGAGTATTCCGCCGATTTTGCTTCTGTCCATGCTTATCAGCTTCGCCCGGCGCCGCTTTTCCGTTTGGATCAGCAGACGTCAATCTGGTCCTCGTTGTAGTTCATTTTCAGCAGCATCTCTTTCACCTTTTTCAGGTGGTTGCCCTGCAGCTCGATTCTGCCCTCTTTGGCAGTCCCGCCGCACGCGAGCTTATGCTTGAACTCCCTTGCCAGCTGGACTATATCTGTGCTTTCGTCAAAGCCTTCAACCACGGTATAGAGCTTTTTGAACTTTCTTCGCTCGCCCCTGATCTTGATTTTTTGGCCGCCCTTTGCGATTTCCTGGCATACACAGATATCTTTTGGTAAGCCGCATGATGAGCATATTGTACCCATTACTTGCTTTTCACCCCGGACCTTTCGTTTTTCAGCGTGTGTATTCTGGCAATCGTCCTTCTTATCTCCCTTATTTTTCCCGGATTCTCGGCCTTGGCTCCGCTTGCAACTGAGCCCCTTTCCCTTGAAAGCTGGGTCTCAAGCTGCTGCGACTTCTCGTCAAGCTCGTCGTTGGCCATTGTCCTGAGATCTTTCATTCTGTAAATTGCCATGTTATCGCCCGTCTACCTGCTGTGAATTTTCATGTGGAGCGTGAGCCCCCTCTTTGACTTGAATGTTTTTCCGCATTCAGGGCATTTTTCCTCGGCTGTTTTGCCAGCCGACTCCCCTTCCTCTTCTGTTTCAGCTGATGCGCCAGCTGTTTCTGCGGGCTCCCCCGCGCTTTTTTCAGCTGCAGGACCTGCCGCTGTTTCTGAAGGCGCTTCCGCGGTTTTCACTGCGGCGACTTCAGCCTTTATTTCTTTTATCTCGACTGCAGTCGGGGCTTTTTCAGCAGGCCTCAGCGCGTCCTGCGCAGCCTTTTCCTTCAGCTCCTTTGCAATCTTAAGTTTTTTAATGTCAATTTTGTCCGGGAACACAAGGCCTTTCGGCACGATTCTGACTGTTATGCCTATGACGCCCTGCTTTAAAACCGCCTGTATCTTCGCCACTTTTATCATCTTGACAGGATCGCCGGCCTTCTTTATGTAGCCCTGCGAGCATCTTTCCTTCTTTGACCTGTTTCCTTTGCTCACAGTTCCGTCAACTATGATTTCAACGCCCATGGCGCCCGCGTCCATCACCCTGCTGACAGCGCGCTTTGTCACAACCTTTGATTTCATCCCCCTTTCAAGCATTCTCTTGACCCATCTTGCTATCACAAAAGGGTTTCCGCTCGGATTCTCAACCTCGGAGACCTCGATTTTCGGGTTCTCGATTCCGATGTCCTTTTCAAGCGAGTTTGTAATCGCCTGTATGCTTGAGCCGCCCTTTCCGATGACAATGCCTGGCCTCTCGGCTTTTATTCCGATTCTTGTGGCAAGCGTTGTCCTCTGGACCTCAACTTCAACTATGCCGGCCTTCTCAAGCACTTTCATTATGTGCCTCTTGGCCTTGAGCCTTTTTATGGATTCTTTTATGAATTTTCTTTCAATCATTATATTTCATCTCATTTTTTTCTTGCCATGTCAGCGTTTAATTTCATCTCATTTTATTTTTCATCACGTCTGTTTTGCCACTATCTCAATCCTTGCCAGCTCGATGTTCTGCGTCTTCACCCTGCCCTTCGGCTTTATCCTGTGTATGTTCGCGGTTTTAAACGCCGAAGCCTGGATTATCTTCATCTTTTCTGGCTCAAGCTCCAGATTCTCCGCGTTTGCGCGCAGATTTTCAAGCGTCTTTATCACGATTTTTGCGGCCCTCTGCGGATATCTTCCCGGTGTTCCCCCTTTTCTGTGGCCCACGCCCGTGTTGTACCTTCTGAAAGGCACAAAGTCTTCCTTGTCAATCACCTTTTTCAGGTAGCTGATCGCCTTGTCAACTGACATGCCTTTTATTGCGTGGCATATTTCGTTGCAGTGCTTCGCGGACAGATTCTGGTCCTTTGAAAGCGCTCTCGCGGTTTTTTTCTCATTGACCTGGTAAGTGTATCTGTTGGCCATGTTAATCACGGTTTATTTGACTGAGACGAACTTCGTTCCCCTTGTGGCTCCGATTCCCGGGCCTGAGTGGGTGACGCGCTCCCTTGTCATTGAAAACTCGCCGAGGCAGTGGCCTATCATTTCAGGCTTCACTTCAACCTGGTTCCAGTCCTTTCCGTCGTGGACGGCGAATTTCTTCCCTATGAACTGAGGTATGATTATCATCTCCCTTAAATGGGTTTTTACCGGCTTCCTGCCATCGCTTTTCTCGGCTGTTTTTATCAGGCGCTTCTGCGCTTCTTTGATTCCCCTTTCCAGCGTCCTTCTTTTTCTTGAAGGCACAAGCTTTGCGAACTCGTCAACGCTCATCTTCTGGAGCTCTTCAATTGTTTTTCCCTTGTAAGTGAATTCTTTCTTTGCCATTTAATCACACTTATGCGTTATCTTCCATTTCCTTTGCGCTTTCTTTCGCTTCATCACTAATTTATCTTTTTCTTCTTCCTGTTCTGCTTGAGCCGAATGAGCCGACGTGCTGTCCAGGGCATCCGCCGTCTCCTTTGATTGAGACCGAGCCGTGATGCTCTTTTCCGCCGTAAGGGTGGTCAACTGCGCACATCTTGACGCCTCTGACTTTTCTGTATTTCTTCCTTGCCGCCCTTTTGTAGTCTCCGACTCCGGCTTTCAGCATCGGCTTCGCTGTTCTTCCGCCGCCCGCCGCGTTTCCTATTGTCGCCCTGCACTCCTCGCTGAAATATTTGTTCTGCTTTGAGGGCAGCCTTATGAAAACAAGGCCCTTGTCCTTTGAAATTATGAAGCATGATGCGCCCGAAGAGCGGGCTATATTTCCGCCCCTGCCGGGCTTTGTTTCTATGTTGAACACCGGGTACCCCTCCGGGATGTACTTCAGTTTCATTACGCTTCCGAGGGACAGCGCCGCCTTGTCGCCCTGCCCGATTATGTCGCCGATTTTTGCGCTTTCAAACGCGGGGAGCATGAGCTCAAGCCCGTCTGAATAAACTATCTTCATTAATATGGCTGTTCTTGCCGGGTCGTCCACGAATTCGATTATCTCGCCCCTGACAACAGGCTCTTTCACGTTTCTGTACCTTACTTCTGCCTTGAATCTGTGGGACGGCGCAGTGTAAGCAGGGCTTCCTTTCCCTCTTTTCTGCGATGTCAGCGGCTTTCCCATTATTTCACCTTATATAATATTAGTATGATGCCAGAGGTCTCCTCATTGTTCCGCCTATAATATCTTCAGCTTGGCGGCAAGGTCGACGGCCTTGAACTGCGGAGCGAGGCGCACGTACGCCTTTTTCCTTCCGTCCATGCCTATCATTGTGTTGACGCTCACGACTTTCACCGCGTATTTTTTCTCAACGTCCTTTTTTATCTCGCTTTTTTTGGAGCCTTTGCTGACGATGAACACGATCTTGTTCTGCTTCTCGATTGCGCCCACGGCTTTTTCCGAAAGCAGAGGGTACTGTATTCCTTCCATTCATTCCACCATTTCTTTTTATTTGAATAATTTTTCAAGCTCCTTCATTGCTGATTCGGAGTATATCGCAAGCCTGCCTGCGTCTCCGCCCGGAGCGAGCAGTTCGGCGTTCAAATCTTTTGCAGCGCACACATCAACGCCTGGTATTGATTTCGCGGCCTTTGATATCTCGCTGTCCTTTCCAGTTATGATCAGAACCGTCTTCTTTTTTCTGTATACCCTTCCCCTTAGTTTTCCCTTTCCGGCCTTCAGGGTTCTCTTCTCAGCCCTCGCCATTTCGTCGGCGAGCTTCAGCTTCATCAGGACTTCAATTACTTCGCTTGTTTTCTTCAGGTCTGAGAAGCTGTCGTCAATAATAATAGGAACGTCAAGCATCTGGACTTTGTGCCCTCTTTTCGCCACAATACTTTTTTGTGCTGTGGCCGCGATTGCGGAGCGTATAGCCTTTCTTCTTTCCTTCTTGTTGATTTTCTCAACAATCGTCTTCTCCACCTTCGGCGGATGGGCCCTTCTTCCGCCCCTTGACTGCGGAATTCTTTTCACTTCTCCGAGCCTGCCTCCGGTTAGTTTTACCCTCGGCAGCCTTGAGATTCCCTTGTTCTGCGTTGACCTGAAGACTTTGTGTCTTCTTCCGAAAAACGCGGCGCTTGTCTCCATTCCCGCAAGCTTGTAAGTCCCGTGGGGCTGGTACTGGTTCGATCTGACAGCGAGGTACGCCCTCTTTATCAGGTCAGGCCTGAATTTTTCGCTGAAAACAGCCGGAAGCTCGATCTGCTTTCCGACAGTTCCGTCAAGTCTGTAAACATTTGCCTTCATTTGTTTCACCAATTTCCTTAATTCTGGCCCTCAAGCCTCAGTTCAATGATTTTCGGCGCAGGCGCTGACTTGTTTGACCTCAGCGCGCCCCTTATGAGAATCATTCTTTTCTTCGGCCCCGGCAGTGAGCCCTTTATGATCGCGTACTCCTTCGCGATTTCCCCGTAGTTCGTGAAACCGCCTGCAGGCGTGGCTTCTTTGCCGTTTTCGCCGAGCTTGATAATCTGCTTGTTGAGCTCGGTCCTTCTCTGGTATCCGAGCTGTCCGCCCATCGCGACAGTGTACAGCACTCTTGCAGGGTGCCATGCTCCGAGCGAGCCCGGCATTCTTCTGTGGCCCTTGGCCTTTCTTATCTGTATTTTTATTCCGAATCTCTTTACAGGGCCCTGATATCCTTTGCCCTTTGTTATTCCGATAACATCAATGTAATCGCCTTCGGCAAACAGTTCTTTCATGTTTATTTCCTTGCCGAGGATTGAAATGGCGTAGTCAAAAGCGGTTTTTTTGTCCTTTCCCGTAATAGGTATTTCGACAGTCTCGGGTTTTTTCTTGAGCCCGATTTTTTTGGGCTGGGTTTGCACCATAGCCCTGAATTCGGTTATCCTTTCAAATGTTTTCTCAAAATCAGATTTTTTCGCGTTGAAATCATATTTTTCCGGCACCATCATCTTTCTGCCGAGCTCCTTGTTCAGCTTTTCGGCATAGAACTCAGAAATCGCTTTCAAACCTTCGTTTGTCTTCTGGTATCCCCTTATGCCGAAGACATAAACAGGGGGGCATTCAACCACAGTGCCTGCGATTGCGACCTGCATTCCGTACGAAGGCGACTTGTCATACCCGTCAAGAGCTATGACCTTCAGCATTCCGGCTTTGTACACAGGGAACGCGGAAAGCTTCGCTTGTTCAACGTGCTTGTAAGCCCTCATGTTGGGGTAAATTCTCTTTGCCCTCTTCTTGGGGTAAAACGCCATTGAGCCGCATCTTGGGCAGCTTCCTTTTGCCATTCGTGATCACTTGTAAGTATGATGTTTATGACTGTGTCTTGCAGAGCGTAAGCTCAATCGCGCATGAGCGCTGTAATGCGCTCAAACGTTTACGTCGAGCGTAAACTCCACCTGTTAGAAAGCATAAAATCTGCCTTCAGGTCAAAAAAGCAAGACCTTCAAGTAATGCCGGATGCCATTTTACGAATAAAATGAGCGATATGTTTCTGTGTGCGGGGGTTTATAAACCATTTGTTTGACTGTTTATTGAGCAAGTAATATCTAATTAATTAGGATACTAACGCTTTTGAGAATATTTTATCTATTTCACTAGTTTGAACATACTTTTTTATTTTTTGTTCTTTCTCTTCATCTTCTTTTTTAACATTAGTCACTTTTTCTAAAGAAGAGTGAAATGCAATAATATATATTTTACCAATGGTTTTATTTCTCTTAATCAATTCTGTTAAGTGCAATTCTACTTCGCTGTTTTTTTCTAGCAAATTATGTTTCAAATCATATGTTTTAAATC
>JAZDJV010000013.1:0-8688 GCA_043803585.1 Microcaldota archaeon
GGAACTCGATGTAAATGCCCGGCGTAACTCCCGCCGTCTTCCTGACGTTCAGCTCTTCGATTTCAAAATTATCTGAAATCTGCTGTTCAAGTTGGTCAGCGTCAAAATCATTTGAAACAGGGGCGCTTATCAGCATCCCCCCCTTTAGGTCCATTCCGAACTTGACCTGCGGGATAAAAAGAAGGGCTACAATTAGCAGTGAAACTGGAATCAACAGTAGCAGTTTATAATTCTTGCTTTCGTAGATATTCATATGCACACCAGAAAGGTCATGTTAATCGATGAGAACGGGAAAAAGTTTGTTGTCAGAAACGATTCCGACTTCAACACCCAGTACGGATTAATTGAGAAAAAGCAGCTTAATAAACGTTCTGGCGCAGGCGCGGATTCGGTGAAAACTCATCTGGGCCACAAGTACATAATGCTCGAGCCCACTGTCACTGACATGGTCGAACACATGAAAATGGGCTCGCGCCCGATTTACCCTTATGATTCGGGCATAATCTGCGCCCTGCTGAACATCCGCCCCGGCTCAAAAGTGCTTGAAGCAGGCACAGGCTCAGGCGGCTTGGCCACTTTCATGGCCGAGCTGGGCGCCAAAGTCGAGACTTACGAAAGGGAAGAGGAGTTTTACAAGAAAGCTGTGCACAATCTCGGGCATTACAAAAACGTCAAAACTCATAACAGCGACATAAAGAAATGCCGCGAAACAGGTTTTGACGCCGTGTTTCTTGACCTGCAGAATCCTGATGATTACATCGCCTTTGCAAACAAAAAGCTCAGGCACGGCGGAATGATAGGCATTTACTCGCCCATAATGGACGACATAAAGCCCGTCTGGCGCGCGCTGGAAAAGAACAAATTCGGCGAAATCCGCGCAGTCCAGCTCGACCTCAAGGAGCTAATAGTTAAAAAGTACACCCGCGTAAAGGACCTGCTGGGATTCCCGGGATTTTTCATCTGGGCCAGAAAGATGATGTGAGCAATCCTTTTATATACTATACTGACTAAAAAAGATAAAAAGAGATGATTAAATGGATTTTATAGAAATAACTAGTGATCAAAAGAAAGGCCTTTTGTCTCTTCTAGGATATGACATAGACAAAGAAAATTTTCTGAAATACAGGGAAACTGGTGAACAACACATTTGCCCTATTTCCCACAAAAAAGTTAAATTAGAAAATGCATCGATAGTCCCAGGATCTACTTTAGTAATAAACTCGGATTTATTGACTATTTCTGAATACTTGGTTGACTACCTAGAAAAGTAGGTGTTAACCTTGGAAGAACAACTTGACATCAATAAAATAATAGCCGATTTAATTAAAGAAGGAAGCATAGCAGCAAAGGAAGCTTTTGAAAAGTGGATAAATGAAAAAAGAATTGGCTTTCCCGTCGACCGAAAAACATCAGAAATTCTAAAAAGGATAAGAGAAGAAGATGTATTCATAAGGCTAAAGGAATGCGTTGGTAAGCATCAGATATTAAAATTTATTTTATTGGGCTTATACATTTCTGAACTAAACAAAAAAGGAGAAAGAAAAGAATTACAGAATTTAAAAGATAATCTTTTTTTTAAGCAGGGGAAATATGCTATAAATATATGCAATATGGGTAGTACAGGGGTAATAAAAGAAGTAGTAAACTATCTTAGTGAACTAAAAATTAAATACAATTATACCAAAGAGGAATTAAGTAAAGAGCTTGAAAAGATAATAGACGAATGGAACGAAATTACTCTCTTTGTGAAAGAAAGCGACCAAAAGGAAGCAGTTAAAGAATGGATAGAAAATATGATCAAAAATAAGATTCACTTGTTTTTTGTTTTTGGGTATGGCGCAGCAAGAGAAACAACAATGGTTGCAATAGGTGAATTAAGAAATGAGGCAAAAATAGAAAGCAGGGGATATTTATTTTTTAATGAAAATCTTGATGAAGGGGGTAAAAAGAAAATATGTTCTTTTTTTAAATTAGTGAATATTAACCTAAATGAATATGAAGATTTATTTAAAGGATAATGGAGTGATTGTGAATGGCAATGTCAAACGACGAAATCGACGCGAAAATAATGATTCTGAGGAACAAGATGAAGTCAATAAAGTCGCATCTTGCGAGAATCGAGCTTGAGAAACAGGTGGCAAACCTGCAGGAAATGCAGAAGAACGCCAGGCCGAAAGAAAACTGGGAGATGTAATAACCTATTTTGTTTTCTTTGCGTTAGCGTCAGCAGCGCGGAGAGGGGTTTAATTACTTATGCCCTCTCTAATCTCTTTTATTTTACTTTTCATGTCAGACAGCTCTGCGTCATTTATCTTAAGCTGCTTTTTATACATTCTAACACGGTTCAACGCTTTTACTCTAATTGCCCACGAGATGGCTGGATCATTTGCCGCTTCTCTATCCAGCCTCATTCCCCCTCTTATACTATTGTTCTTCCCCTGCATATCTCTAGCTTTTTTTTCAGCTCTTCCAAGCGCGGCCTGCAATCGGCGGTCTTTTTCTTGGGTTCTGCGCTGCTGCCTCCTCCTACTTTCTTCCTCCCTTTCTCCCTTTCGCCGCTTGAGGACATTTAAGTCTGATTTTTGAAGACTTGCTTTCAATTTTTTATCCCTTTTTACAGCAAACGACGAACCGTTTGCGAGAAGCATGTCATCAAAAAGCGCGTCAGATAGTTCAACAGCAAATTTCTCTGCTAAATTTTCTGGGAACCTTCTTTTAATCAGCTCGTCTTTTATTTCACCAAAAGTTATTGTTCTGTTTCTTCCATCGACTGTTTTCCTGGTATCGTCAATATATTTTTTCCCGATCGCAGCTGCAAGTTCTTTTGCTTCCTGCATTTTTTTTGCTTTTTTTGCCTGCTCCTCTTGCCTGACTTTGTGCATATCCACTGCGCCGGAGATATCTCTTATTTCACGCCTAACTGCAGAATCAGCCATTTTGCCGAATTTTTCGAGCTGTAATCTGTTTTTTTCAGCGCCTTGTTTGAGCGCGGTGATGCGGTCCCGGGCGCTTCTGATCAGGATGTCGGTCATCCCCTCGTTGTGAAATGCATCTGGTTTTATCTCGGCTTTTTTGACTTTTTCGAGGTGCTCCTCGAGTTTTTTGATTCTGCTCTCCTCTTCCCTGATCAAATTTTCATTTGCCAGCATTTTTGTCTTTGTCTGACCGATGCCTGAGGCGATTCTCTCCAAGCTGTGCGCTCTGCCTCTTCCGCCCCTCTTTCGAATAACTGCCATAATAGAATTAGCGCTTTTGTTTTTTATTAAGCTGACTTATTAACCCATCTCACTTCGACAGCCATTCCGCGGTCGAAGTCCTTTATTTCGGGCGCTGCGAGCATTGCGGTGCCTGACGCGAGCAGTTCGTCTTTTTTCGTGACAACAAGCACGCACTGCCCTGCTTTTATTGTTTTGTCAAGCTCTGCCACGTGCTTTGCGAAAACGTTCTTGCCCTGGCTGATAAGCTTGTGCACTTCTTCGTCATCGTCAACTGCAATCCTGTGGGCCGGATATTTTGTTTTGGCGTGCAGCTGCTTTGACGCTCCGTGCAGAATGAGCATGAAATCATTTGCCCTGACAGAAGCCAGAAGACTGTAGCTGTCAGAAGCTTCATAAACTTCCCTGATTCTCCCGGTCCTCGGCGAGCGCTTTATCGCGAGCTTCTCGGGGAAAACATCGGCGCCGTACCAGTATTTTGAAGCCCCTCTGACCTCTTCATCCGGGCTGGCCTTGCGAATCACCAGGTCATCCTGCTTCACATTCGCAAATGTTGACTGCGAAAAGGGAAAGCAGTTGTAAATTTCGGAGCTTACTTTTCCGAAAATGGGCATGTCAACCATAAATCCGCTCTTGACTCTTTTTGATCTTTCTTTAGCCCCCTTAATAATCGGATTTTTCTTTGAAAACTCGGAGCATTCAAGGAAATGCCTGCCTGTAACCGCGTCATACTGCGAAAGATATTTCTGCTCTTTCACCAGCGCTTTCATCGCGGCATACATCGCAGGATGGGCAGAAGCCCTCTGCTCAAGCAGTTCGAACAAAGTTCCCTCATTGATATGCTGCTTTATTTCGTTCATCTCCCTGAAAGTGGCGTAAAGATTGTGCTCTGCAAGCTGTTTCTCGGTCATCTCCTTTCCAACTTTGACGGCGTTGCATGCGGAGCAGGAGCAGGGCATGTATTCAAGCCCGTCAGCGTCCAGCGTGCCTGAGTTTGTGAGATACCTGCGCTCTCTCGCGAAAATAGCGTATGCCGCGCTGTCAAAAAGGTCGCAGCCCATGGCCACGGCAAATGAAAAGAACATCGGATGCCCGGCCCCGAACAGATGGATGGGCCTGTCCTTCGGAAGAATCTCTTTCGCCGTTCTTATCATCTTGATGTGCTCGGCGAATCTGTATTCGCGCAGAAGTGGAACAACAGAGCCGATGGGATGAACCTGAAACGGAAGCCTCTTCATTGCATTTGCGCATTTCTTCAGAAGCTTTGTGTGAACATTTCCCTGAATCGGACCTGCCCAGAGGCGCGCGTCTGTGTCCATAATTTTCTGGGCCTGCTTCGCCCTCTCGATAGTGATTTTGACGCCCTCTGCCATTGTTTCTTCGTCGCTTGAAGAGACCGGGATGTCAAGAATCACGCCGATGTCGACGCCGATTTTCTTCTGGAACTCGATGATTTCCTCGTTTGAAACGTCGATGTCGCCGTATTCCATGAGCTGAAAAGCTCCGCTGTCTGTCATTATCGGGCCGTCAAACTCAAGCAGGTTGTGCACGCCTTTCGCGGCGGCCTCCTCCCTGAAATCCTTCCATAGTATGTATGAATTAGTGATGAGCGCCTGCGCCCCGTATTTCTTCAGATCAAACGGCGCGATAATCGAGCTGTTCGGGTTGATGACAGGCAGAATTGTCGGAGTCTCGATTTTCCCATGGTTTGTCCTGAGCCTGCCGATTCTCCCTGCTAAGCTGTGAGCCCGTATCTCAAAATCAACCATAAAATCGATTCCTCGTTAATTTATTGTGCAGTCAGACCCTTTTAATCATTGATGCGCGGCTCTGAACGCTGTTCAGACGCGTTTCACAGCGCAAAAAAAAACAGCTGAATGGGCCTGCGCTTCAGGCCCGTTTCTTAAGTTTTTGGGGGGTTAACCTATATTTATCTTGTTTTTTAAGTATCTTCTTTGCCCGCTCTGGGTCATGCTTTCTCATGAAGATTCCGCCCCCTACTTTTCCTGTATCTCCCATAACCTTTTGCTCTAATTTATTAAGGGCGCGGTAGTAGTCCTCTGAGCTCATCGGCTTTCTGTTAATTGGTTTACCTTTAAACCCCATTTCTTCTCGGTCTGCTTTAGCAGGCTCAAAAACATTTGGGAATCTCTCAATTTTTTTAAATGGAGGCCCAACAAATTCAACCAGAGCAGTTCTTTTCTTTCCTGCAACAAACCTCTTTTTTACTGCGTCTCTTCTATTTCCTATTCTTCCGGCTCTCTGAGCTCCGACCATGAACATCACCTGCAATTATTATGGTTTTCAGGTTATTTAAGCTTTTGAAGAGGGCGAAAAAATAGGGGTAAAGAGGATATCAAATTAACCTGGATTAACCGGAATTCATGAAATCCGGTTAAGGAATTCTTTTTAACCGGCGGGAGCAGAAAAAATCCATGATAATCGGAATTGACAGCTCGAACAACAAGCAATTGATTTGCGTCGTGTTTGGGAGCAATGAGAATATTTATAAAACTTACATGAAATTATGCGATTTATTCAAACAAAAGGACTGGAATCCACCGCTGCACTGGAAAAAGATGGCGTCAAGCGTCAAAAAAGCCCTGATCAAACCCGCTTCTGAGTTGATTAATGAAAGTGATCTAAAAATCTGGATTTTTGAGACGAATAAACCGATGGAAGTGGAAGCCAAAGATTATTATTTGAGAAAAGTCCCGAACAAAGTGGCTTTTGCTTTGGAGCCGCTGATAAGAAGCACGAAAGGCGTGCTCCAGATACAAGCAGACAAAGATTTTGAAATCAGCAAAACGAGAGGCACGCACGATTTTTTGAAGTATTTTGTAAGCCAAGTCTCATTCAGGCTGTACGGTTCACCTGTTAAAATTATGGAATCAAGGGGAGACATAAATGTATGCGTCAAAACCGACGAATTTGATTTAAGAATAAGGGCGGTTCCAATGCCAAGCGGTGAATCAAAAGCAGTTCAGCTGGCAGATGTAATTTTAGGCGTTTATAATATTGATAAACGAAAAATAAATTTCAGAAGAATAAAAATATAAAAACAGCTAGGCCCGCCCCGAAGGGCGGGTGAACCTTCAACGCCTTTTAGGTTACGTGCCTAGCACGATTCCACAAAAGCTCCAGTTCTAATTTTATTAGAAAATTATAAGTATATAAATTAGTAGTGGTGGTAGTTTTTTACTGCGGCGCCCGTTTTCTCCTTAAGTAAGAAAGTATGGCTGCTGGCGCTCTCTGCGCTCAAACCCGCTTAATCATCACGTGCTTTGTCCTCGGATCGACAAAAATCCTGAAGCCGGCGACATTGGCTTCCTGCGGGCTGTGAAAAGCCGAGGCGCGCGTGTCTGTGATTGCTTTGGCCAGCTTCGCGGCGACTTCGTCGCCCGCTATTTTTCTGGCTTCGTTAACAGCCATTATTTCAATGGTTCTGTTCAGCGGCGCCGCTACTCTTCTTGAACCTCTCTGAAAAAGCTCTTCGTCATTGACAGCATTGGATTCCTGCCTTCTCTGGCGCCTTTTCTCCAACCTTTCTCTTACGCGTCCGAGGGGGCCCATAAGAATCACCAGGAGTCACATGTATTTGTGTCTCAGCTTGTCAGCGTACTTCTCGCGGATTTGCTTCTGCTTCTCAGCATCTTCCCTGCTTGGCCCCGGCTTGTAGCTGTCATGTTTGGGGGCGCTTGGAGCGCTTGAGAAAATAACTTTTTCGTCTTCTCTTATTCTTGATTCGTCTCTCTGAACCCGTCCTTCAAGGCTTGAAATGTCGTGCGAGAACTGCCTGTCTTTCAAAAATGTGTATGCGAGCGCGACAGCTGCGATGACCGCAGCTGCGATTACTATCGGGAACATTGAATTCCAGTCAAAAGGCTTCGGCTCCTCTGCAATATTTGCAAGGACAGCCGCCTCATAATCATAATATCCGTACTGATGATAAATCTCGGCAGATTTCAGGTAATATTTCTCGGCATTGATTTCGTCGCCTGCCCTTGAATAAGCGTCAGCGGCAAGCTCGACTGACTTCGCCTTCTGGAAGTGGTCCCCTCCTTCGACAAGGTTGTCTGCGGCAGTCAGATAGTGCTCCGCCGTTTTTATGTAGTAGCCTGCGGCGATTGTGTCCTGCCCGTTTGCCGAAAAGCAGTCTGCAGCGTGGCTGTATTCTGTCGCAGCTCCGAAGAAGTCAGGATATTCAATGAACGTCTTGGCGTTCTCAATGTAAATGTCTATGTCAGCCTGCGTGCACTGCGCAAATGCCGCGCCTGAAAGCGCAAGCAGAAATACGGCTGATAGAAGCGTAATTTTCTTCATAATGACCGCAGAATAATACGAATGCAGGATATAAAACCCTTGCTGTTGAGATGCTTGGTTACGTTTAACGGAATTTATAAATTGTCTACTAATTTGCGGCTTCTGGAGATAAATGATTAAGCTATGCAAGAGATTATACCGCGCAAATTGATGTTTTTTAATATAAAATAGGGGATTCACGCTCAAAAGTGACCGCGCAAAAGCAAAGGTTTAAATAATATGAAAACGGTATTTATCTATGGTTTGGGAAACATTAAAGTATAAAAAAGAAGAAATAAACAACGCTGGAAAGATTTTGACTAGTGATAAGGAGGCAGATGAACAGAAACTTATGGCGATGGAAATCTTAAACAATTGGAGGTCTGCCCATAGTTATCCTATGCACATTTTCCAAATGACATTAAAGAAAAAATCGCAAGATGTAGACAAAAAATCGCTAGTTTCACAGCGTCTTAAACGTGTTCCGGCTATAATTTATAAGCTGATGAGAAAATATAATGGACGCAGGCCTTCGATGAAGCTTTATCAGATGCAAGACATTGGTGGGTGCAGAGCTGTTCTATCAAATGTTGCCTTAGCAAAAAAACTTTATAATGAAGAATACTTAAGGGGCGATTTAAAACATAAATTAGTTAATAAAAAAGATTATATAAGTGAGCCGAAGACCGACGGGTATAGAAGCCTTCATCTTGTTTATGAGTATAAGAGTGACAAGGGAAAAGAAAAATTTAACGGACTTCTTACAGAAATTCAGATAAGATCGAAATTACAGCATCTTTGGGCAACGGCCGTTGAAACGGCCGGTTTTTTTACAAGACAGGCAATAAAGTCAAATGAGGGGCCGGAGTGGATAGACTTTTTTAGGTTAGTTAGTTCTGCATTTGCCAAAACAGAAGAATGCCCCTGCGTTCCAGACACTCCCGGAGACGAAAAAGAACTTTATTCTCAAATTAAGAACAAAGAACGGGAATTAAAGGTCATAGATAAAATGAAAGCATGGACAAGTGCAATGCGATATTTTGAACAAAAAATTAAGGCTAAGACAAAGAAAAAGGCGAAATTTTTCTTGTTAGAACTAGATATAGTGGGAGAAAAATTAAATATTACAGAGTATGCAGAAAAAGAAGAAGAAAAAGCGATCGGCGAATAT
>JAZDJV010000014.1:0-5199 GCA_043803585.1 Microcaldota archaeon
CACTGCAGCCCGCGATAGAGCCCTTTTTATGCCGTAATTTCATAACACTGTGCATGGCAACATCAAAAATCATTGACGCGGCATTCCGGAGGGCGAACAAGGCAGGCTCAGCCATGAAGTCCATGCCAGGCGCAAAGAAAGAGGGGCGCAAGAACGTGTTCGCTGACATTGAAAGGCTGAAGACGGCGAGGGATTACATAATCGAGTCGCTTAACAGGTACGTCACACTCACAAGCCGGCCTCTGGGCTCTTTTGAGAAGCACATAATAGAAACACAGATGGACAGGCATGATGTTTCCGAAGAAATTGAGAAAGTTAAAAGGACAATCACGCTCGTGAAAAAGCTCGGAGACGAGTTTTACGACAAGATGAAGTACGTCCACGACAGCAACCAGAGCAACATGCTCAGGCAGGCGTACTACGGCAGGGTGGCGTCCGCTGTCGACAGGCTGAAATTCAAGTCAATTGAAAGGTACATCCACCTGATCTCCCAGCTCCCGGAAATAAAGGAGATGCGCACGATAATAATCGCGGGATACCCCAATGTCGGAAAGTCGGAGATAATGAAAGGGCTGTGCGGAAGCAAGATAGAGACCGCGATTTATCCGTTCACAACTAAAGAACTGCTTATCGGCTACATGAGGGACAGATACGACACGATACAGGTCATTGACACGCCGGGAATATTTGACAGGCCGTTTGAGAAGATGAATGACATCGAGAGAAAAGCGTTCATTGCGCTGAAATACCTTTCAAAGGACGTTCTTTTCATTCTTGATCCGTCAGAGACCTGCGGATACGCCATTGAAAAGCAGGTGAATCTGATGCATTCGCTGAGAAAGGAGTTTGAGCCGAAAATGCTTGTAGTGTCCACGAAAAGAGACCTCAGCGACAGGCAGGTTGAGTCAGACATCCGAATAAACGCCCTTGACGGGGGTGACATCAAGTTATTAAAACAGGAGATTGCTAAATTCTTCAGAGCTTAGAGCTGTTTTTAGCCGGGTGATGCTATGGATTTGAAGCAGAAATTAAAAGAGATGGCGGAACTTATGGATCCCGTCATCAGCGACAGCACGGTCCCGAGGAACATACGCGCTGTTCTCACAGAAGCGAAGGCGAAAATAACGCGGGGCGAAGAGGACAGGGGCGTCCAGATAGCGTCTGCGATTTATCTTCTTGACGACATTTCAAACGACATCAACATGCCGTTCCACACCCGAACAGACATCTGGAACATAATCTCAGAGCTTGAAAAGCTGAAGGAAGAGATAAAATAATGGACATTGAAAAGAAAATCGAGCTCATTGCAAGGCCCCCGACCGAAGAAATTTTGACAGCTGACGGCCTGAAAGAGCTTCTTGAAACAAATGACCACCCGGGCCATTACATCGGCTACGAAGTTTCGGGAAAACTGCACCTGGGCAGCCTGATTTTATCGGGATTCAAGGTAAACGACATGCTCAAAGCAGGCGTGAAATGCCAGGCATATTTCGCCCATTACCACTCGCTGATAAACAACAAACTTGGCGGAAACTGGGAAAACTTGATCAAAGCCAGTGAATACTACGCCGAAGCTTTCGCCGAGTTCTGCCCTGGCCTGAAAATCGTGCAGGCCACTGACTTGTACCATCATAATGACGAATTCTGGATGAATGTCCTGAAATTCTCGAAGCACATGACAATGAACAGAGCTGTGAGATGCCTGCCAATAATGGGCAGGACTGAAAAGGAAACCATGGATTTGGGCAGCATGTTCTACGCGCCCATGCAGGCGGTTGACATCAAGACAATAGGCGCTGACATCGCGCACGCGGGAATGGACCAGCGAAGCGCGCACATACTTGCAAGGGAGATTTACCCGAAAATGGGCTGGAAAAAGCCCGTTTGCGTTCATCATCACCTGCTGCCTGGGCTTACAGAGCCTGCACAGGCGGGCAGAAGCAAAGAGGAGAAGACTGTGGCTGCAAAAATGACGAAGTCGAAGCCCGAAACCTGCCTTTTTGTTCACGACAGCGAAGCCGAGATAAAAACCAAACTGAACAAGGCTTGGTGTCCGGACAAAATTGTCGAGGCCAATCCTGTCACAGAGATGGTGAAGTACATTGTTTTCCACGAAAAAGAATGCTTTGACATCGAGAGGCCGGCAAAATTCGGCGGAGACTTGTGCTTTGAATCGTACGAAGCGTTTGAAACGGCATACACAGGCGGAAAGCTCCATCCTGCTGACCTGAAATCAGCAGTAGCAAAAGAGATAAACGAAATAATCAAGCCGGTCAGAGAGCACTTTGAGAAGCCGAAGTTCGCGAAAATGCTTGACGTTTATAAAGAAGCCAAAATTACCCGCTAGATATTTAATCCTCAAATTTCAATGGTTTCCAAATCGGATGGGATAAACAGTTTAATCCCCCGTTTTTTGGCATATTTTCTTATTTCATTCAGGTGTTTTTCAACGTCTTCGCTGATATGGGATACAACCACTGATTTGGCCTCTGCTTTCTTGCCTATTTCTATTGTCCTTAATGCCGTGCCATGCATAACTGATTTGGCTATTTTTTTATCATCAAAAAGACTTGAATCCCCTATAAACACGTCACTGCCTTTTGCAAATGATGATACATCGTCAAAGGTGTCGCCTGTGTAAACTATTGTTTTGCCTTTAATTTTAATTTTGTAGCAAAAATTCGGCTTGGAATGCTTTGTTTTTAGGCATTTGAGGGAAAATCCCCTAAAATTATAACTCCCTTCCTTAATTTCAAACACTCTTAAATCAGACTTTTTACCGTCATTCTCAGGAAAAAAGAGGTTGTATGCTGTGGTCAGCAGTTTCTTTGCTCCTTTGCCTGCGATGATTTTATACTGTTTTTTAAAAAAATACTTTGAATGAAGAAAAAGAAACAAAAGACCCAGAGCATGGTCCCCATGAGTATGCGAAATTAAAACATATTTCAATTTGTCCAGCGGGTAATTTATTTTCTTCAGCTTGTGCATAACATCAGAGGGCGCGTCAACTAAAATTCCTTCTTCAGGAAGCAAAAAACCGAAGTTTCCTCTGGTTGGAGTGGCATACGCATCCCCTGTCCCTATAAACGTTATTTTCATATTCCTCACTTCATATTATTACAATCCTGTTTTTATACTCATTGATTTTTTTCACTTTATAATGTTATGACTCTATTGTTATCTAAATTGATTTTCTCGTTTTAGTTTACTATAATCTCCCCTTTATACGCATCGATTGAGACTACATCTCCTTCTCCCAGCACTTTATTCCCTAATTTTAACTTTTTATTGACAAAATCAATTGCCATCTTTGGATTAACTATCAGCGGCTTTCCCAGCTCTCTTGCCACAATCGCAGCATGGCAGCTTAAACTGCCTATCTGGGCTATCATTCCAGCTGTTTGCCCCATGAAGATAGTGTCCTGCGGGCCTATCTCTTTTTTTATGAGTATAACTCCTTCTCCCTTTGAAGCAAACTCCTTTATTCTTTTCCAGTCAAACAAAAGCCTTCCAGTAGCAAACCCTGAACTAGCTGAAATTCCTTTTGCAAATATTTTCTTTTTCATTTAACACCCTCCTTAATCCAACAGCATGGATCTTTCAAAAACTGGCTGCCTGCTACAGCACGGGTGAATGCAGGGCAGCCCCTGCAGTATTTGCTGAGGGCGCATCCTGCGCACTCATAATTGCCAGTTCTTCTTATTTTGTTGAACTGGCCTGAAAAAAATATCTGTTCAAAACTTTTGTCTAAAATATTCTCCTGCTTTACATTTAATCTTCTGCAGGCATAGACAAATCCGTCGCCGCTTAGGCAGATATAATTAAGAGCCATGGAGCATCCGCCCTGGTTTAACGGGCTGTCTCTAATTTTGGGAATGCTAATTCTGCCAAGCTCAAAAAGCAGAGGCTTCCACAGATTTTCTTTGAATCCAAAATGGATTTTTGCCCCTCTTAGGGCAAGCTCATCGTATTTCTCAAGCACCTTTTTAAGAAAACGCTTGTACTCGTCTGGCTTGAAAACAAAATTCCTTAAGTTTTTGCCAAGCCCTGTGGGCACCATCCTGGAAAAATCAAATTCATCAACTCCCAAACCAGCAACCAGCTCTATTACATCAAGAAGCTCTTTTGCGTTTTTCTTGGACAAAGTGAACATAACATTGACTTTTATTCCCGCTTTTTTCAGGATTTCTATGCCTTTAACAGTAGCGTTAAAGCTGCCGTTCATCCTCAGCTCATCATGCATTTTCTGCATTCCGTCAATGCTCAACTGATAGCGCTGCACGCCTAATTTTTTGATTTTTCTGATGTTTTCAGGTGTCAGATGAAAGGGATTTCCGAGAATAACTATTTCAATGCCCTTGCTTTTTGCATAGTTGGCTATGTCAAAAAAATCCTTTCTAAGAAGCGGATCTCCGCCAATAAAACTTATTCTCGGAGTCACTCCCAGCTTTTTTGTAAAAGAGGCGAATTTATCCACCACCCTAAGGCAATTTTGAATATCAAGCTCATTAGCTATCTCTGGAGCGTAACTTTTATCATATATGTAGCAGTGCTTGCACTTTTGGTCGCATTTGGCTGTAACATGCCACTGAAGCGTGAAATAATTTTTAAGCGAGGCGGCATGCCTTACGTTCATAAGGTCCATTAGCGTGTTATTTGCGCCCAAATTGCACTCTCTAAACAGTTTTCTGAAGATTCTATAAAATCTTGTTGTCATTTTTCTCCTATTTTCATTTGCAGCGCCGCAGACAACGGCAAAAAAAGCAAGCTCCCTAAGAGACCTGCTGCCCTGCTCCTCTATTTTTTTGAGAATCTCTTTTTTCTTTTTTCTGATCAGTCTGCCCTCGTTAAGCATCTTTTTCTTCTCTTCTCTGATGCATTCAGCTGTTTTGAATATTGAAACATATTCCTCTACTTTCTCTTTGACATGAACTGGATCTTCAAGAGGGGGCTCAATAATCTCGTTTGTTTCAATGAAAGCGAGGTTTTTTATGAAATCTTTGATCAGCTCATCTAATGACTCATTATTTATCTTCTTTTGCGCAAGAGAAAGAAGGGCAAAATGTATGTCCCTGTAGCAGCTTTTGCCAGGATGAAAAAGAGTTTGCAGCGCCTCACAGGCCTTTCTTTTTCCGCCAAAAACTTTCTTAAGCTTCTCAACAGTAGCATCCTGCGGATAAAATTTGTCAAGATTAATAA
>JAZDJV010000015.1:0-2207 GCA_043803585.1 Microcaldota archaeon
GTTGGGGCGTACTCGAAAAGTTTTTTCAGTTTCACCCCGCCGCCGTCACCGCATTTTTCGACAGCCGTGATTTCAGTCACCCTGCGCTTCATTTCTTTTTTCGAGAGGTCGGACCACCTTTTCTGGACAACAATCAGGTCAATTGCGCCCGCGTCCATTTCGCTCACGCCCAGCCTCTTCATTCTTGTCAACGCCTCGTCTGAATTGTGGGCGTGGAAAGTCGAAAGCGTGCCCTTACCCTGCCCTGCGAGCATTGAGTTTATCAGCGCCCCGAGCTCCGGCGCAGTCCTGACTTCGCTCACAATCACCCTGTCGGGCCTCATTCGCAATGTGCCTGACACAAGCGCTTCCATGCTCACGTCTTTCGAGCTGTTGAGCCTGATGAAGTGCTTGTGCTTGACAGAGATTTCAGGCGTGTCCTCGATTGCTATCACCCTCTCGTCCTTCGGGATGAACTCAAAAAGCGTGTTAAGCGTTGATGTTTTTCCCGAGCCTGTGTTTCCGCATATCAAAATGTTTATATCGCACTTGACAGCGAGAGAGAGAAAGGCCATCGCCTGCGCAGATATTGTGCCGTTTCTGACAAGCTCGCTGGCTGTGAAAGGCGCGCAACTGAATTTTCTTATTGTGATGCACGGCCCCGAGATTGAGACAGGGCTTATTGCGGCGTGCACCCTGCCGAACGGAATGTTCGCGTTTATCTCCGGATTTTTGTAGCTCACCCTGCGCCCGAGGCTGCGCCCGATTTTGTTTATTATCTCGCTGATTTTTCTCCTGCTCGTTATCTGCAAGTCTGTCTTCATCCAGCCGTACTTCCGGTGATAAACATACACCGGACTCTTTTCATTTATGACCGAAATTTCCTCAAGCTCCGGCTCAAGAAGCAGAAAATCGATAGCAGACAGCCCCCTTATTTCGGCCTTGAGCGCGTCGATTATATCCTGCCCCTGTCTTTTGTCAAGCTCCACGCCTTTCGCCGCGCAGTAATCATCAACAAGATTTTTCACGTCGCCGTCTTCAGGGCCCGCGCCTTCTTTCCTGTGCGCCGAGATTATTCTGTCAATCATGCGCACCTCTTCAATGCCCAGACGCGGGCACTTTGTTTTGAACTCGAAGTCAGAGAGTTTTTTCCAGCCCAGAATTTTTTTTATCTCGTCCTGCTCCTGCTGGTCAAAAACGCTTTCAATCGCGCCCAACGGGCAGGCCTCCAGGCATCTGACAGAAGGCTGGTCCTCGCACAGGTTGCACTTTGCCCGCTCTTTTTCGTCCTCAAAAATCGCGTACCCTTCCGTGCCTCCTTTCCGCGGGCAGGCATCAATGCACATCCCGCACCGCGAGCACAGTTCGGGGTTTATCCTCAGCTCCATGCTGTTCTTTTCCAGCGCGGAATGTTTTAATGATTTCCAGAATCCTGCTGATTTTAACTGGTTTTAACTGGTTGAAACCAGCATCAGTTAAATAAGTTTTATAACTAAAAGAGTGCAGAAAACTGCCATGCGCCTGTACATTGACAGCAATGTGTTGATAAGCTACATTAAAGGAGAGCTCGGCGGAGTGACTAAGGCGCAGTTTTACCGGGT
This sequence comes from Microcaldota archaeon, assembly GCA_043803585.1. Taxonomy (GTDB): domain Archaea; phylum B1Sed10-29; class B1Sed10-29; order B1Sed10-29; family JAJRYS01; genus JAZDJV01. Next base: position 1,581 of record JAZDJV010000015.1, read on the forward strand.
CAAAGAATTTCTAGAATCAGAGGAGTTTAGAGAAGATATTTTTATCTTATCAGACCTTGTATTGGATGAGGTAAACCGAAAAGCGTATTATTCTCAAATAGAAATTGAAGAGCTGTTGACAAAATTTAAAATTAATTTTGAATTTGCACTGGCAAATGAAAATACAAAAATAAAAGCAAAGGAAATTGAAAGGTTAACTGGGATTCACTGGCCGGATAGCTTTCATGTTCAGCTGGCTATCGATTCAAAATCAGATGTGGTTATAACGTGGAATACCCTGGATTTTATCAAGGCGGACCGTCTGGTCAGGTGCCTTACACCCGAGCAGTTATAACCAGCCCCTTTCTCTTAAAAATTCGTTTGTCATCTTTACTCTCTCTTTTTTCGTCAGCAGCCCCGGCTTGGCCCCTCTCTTGACTATGATATCCCGTATTTCTAAGGCAGTTCTTTCAATCAGCTTGCGCCTGTCTTCTTTAACGTCCTCAAACAGGTTTTTCCTGATGTAGTCGCTCCTGCTCCTGTATTCAGGGTCGACTTTAACAAGATGGTCTATGCTGTCAATTAAATCCTGCTCAATCCGCAGGGGAAGCTGCACCATTTTCTGCATCAAAAACACCTTACATTCGC
>JAZDJV010000016.1:0-10096 GCA_043803585.1 Microcaldota archaeon
CTTTTGTCCGCCTCAAGGCCGACAATTTCTCTCGCAAGCTTTCTGTATTTTGATATTTTGGCCTTCGCCTTCCAAAGTTCGCTTTTGTTCTTCAGGCCGTACACTGTGACCAGCTCATTCTCCTCCGTGAGCCTCTTCTTCTCCCACGGATGGGACGGAGTTTCGTAATTTTTTCTGAGCTTTTTAGGATTTCCCATGAATATTCACCTATTTCTTTTCAGGTTTTGTCTCTCCGGCTTTCTTCGGCATTTCCTTCTTCTTCTGCACTCCGAGCGTGAGGCCCACTCTTCCGCTTGTCTTTGTCCTCTGTCCTCTCACCTGCAGTCCGAGCATGTGCCTGACTCCGCGGTATGAGCGCATGCCGATTTCCCTCTTTTTGTTCTGCTGCTCGTAGAAGTCCAGGTCAGAGCTTGTAAGGTGGAGATTTTTCCCTGTTTCAGGCTCCTTCAGCTTGTTAAGCATCCATTTAGGAACGTATTTGGAAATTTCCTCAATTATTTTTTCAATCCTTTCAATCTGCGCGTCAGAAAGGTTTCCGATTTTCTCAGTCTTCTTTATTTCAGGAAACTCCTCGCAAAAAATAGTAACCACAGCCTCGGACATGTTCATCCCGACGCCCTTAACCTGCCTTATGGCCTTTGCAAGCGGGAAGTGACCGTTTATTTCCTTCTGGGCGATTCTCAATCGGCCCTTGAAGTCCGCCTTCTCCGCCCTGGCCATCTTGATTTCTTTTTCAAGGGCAATCCTTGCGGTATCCTTGGCAAGATTCTTCAGTTTGTCTTCTTTCTTATGTTCTTTGCTGTCTTTTTCAGCCATCGATACACCGAAAATCAATTTTTTCACGGCAGGTCATCATCCCGAAGGACTCGCCAGTGCTTGATATCACAAATAAGTGGTATTCTTGTGAGTAAAGACCTTTATAAAGGTTTCAGGAACGCGGGGAGCGAGATTCGAACTCGCGAGACCCGAAGGTCACCAGCTTTCCAGGATCGCCTTGCATCTAGTGCAATAACAATAGAAGCAAACTGGCGCTCTACCGCTAAGCGATCCCCGCGTGAGTTAGATTAGCACTTTCTCGGTTTTTATAACTATTCCGGCTGGCAGGTCTTCGAGCTCGTTTTTTCCACCCGCTGCCACCCCCACCGCGATAAGCCTGCCATTCTTGTCAAAAACAGCCACAAGCTCGCTTTCTCTGATGCGTCCGCTGTATTTCAGAACGCCCGAAGCGTAGACAGGCGAGCCTTTTGAGATGTTCTCCACGGCGCTGTCCCTCACTGTGACACTGCCAAAATGAGGGACTGCAAGAGCTAGAGGTAGAACAAACTGCCCTTCTTCTCCAAGAGCTGAGGATTTCTCCAGCTTTTCAAGAGAAATGCACTGCTTTTCTTCAAAAGGGCCTGCGCGTGTCCTGCGGAGCGAGAGCATTTCTGTCTCGCAGCCCAGCACCCTGCCGATGTCCTCCACCAGAGTGCGGATATAAGTGCCGTGCTGGCACTTGATTTTGAGCGACGCTTCAGCAGAAGCGTCATCCTGCGAGAATTTTGTTATAGTAATGGATTCAATCTTGCGGATTCTCGGCTTTTTTGCTACTGCGGAGATTTCGGGGGGTGTCTGGATAATTTTTCCTGTGAAATCTGTTAAGATTTTGGAGAAACTTTGTTTGTCAACTGCGCGGTGCAGGCACATTTCGCACAAATATTCCTTGTCATATTCCTGCATATACTGAAGAAGTTTTATCCCCTTGCCGAAAACAATAGGCAGCACGCCTGTCGCGTCCGGGTCAAGCGTTCCTGCGTGCGCGGCTTTCTTCACCCTGATGAGAGTGCGCACTAACTCGGTAACTTTGTTGCTGGTCATTCCAGCAGGTTTGTCAATTAGAATCAGGCCGTTCATTTCTTTTCAGCCTTGGCCGGCTTTGCCTTTGGCGCAGCTGCTTTTGAAGCCACAGACTGCTGCGGTTTTTTCTCTTTCTGCTTCACGGCTTTTCCCGCCTGCACAGCCGATGTTCTGCCCGTCATCTCAAGGTGCTTTATGTTTGACCTTCGCTCCTTCACGCCCGCCCCTGCGATTGTGACGAAGTTCTTGTCAATCACGTCCTTGATGACAGCCTCTTTTCCTGCGTCTGCGCCCTTTATTATCACGCAGACTCTTCCCGGTTCAATCAGTGCCATACTCATTCCTCCTTTACCCTGCTATTCTGCTCATAATAGCCCCCACGATCTGTTCGGGGCTGAGCTCTGAAACATCAATTATCATGTCATACTTTTCTTTGTCACCGACGTAGTCAAAGCCGTACATCTTTTTCCAGTCCTTTCTCTCCATCCTCTCCCTTTCAGCGATTTTTTTAAGGGCCTGCTTGACTGTTCCGCCGTCTCTTTTGACTGTTCTTTCAGCCCTGACCTTGTCGTCTGCGACAAGCAGGACCTTTAAACCGGCGTTTGGAAACCGGAACGCCCCCAGCTTGCTGTTGAAGATGCAATTTTTTTCATGCTTTGCAATCTCTTCCTGCCTTCTGTCCAGCTCGTCATGAAAATCCCTCATTTCTTTGGGGTTTTTCTCGAGCTTTTTCCAGTAGTCCTCTATGCTTAGCCCGCTTTCTGCGGCGATTTTCTTGTTTATCTCGCCGGCTGTGACGAGACTGTACCCTATTTTCTCGGCCAGAAGCCTGGAAACAGTCGTGTTTCCAGAACCCGGCTGCCCGCTTATAGTTATAATCATCAAAGTTCAGCCCTCTACTTCAAGTATCTCTTGAGCTTGATGCTGATTCTGTCAAGCGCAGTCGTGCCTTCCTTTATTCTTGTCTGCTTCTTGATCACTTCGCCGGCGCATCCGTGGCACAGCTCTCCGCTGTATTTCCTGCCCATTTTCTTCATTGACTTTGATTTTTTCTTCTCAGTGTTCACTCCCTGCAGCTCTTTCCCGCAGATCGAGCAGCTGGCTGAAATTGTCTTCTTCCTTTTTCTGCTTATAGCCGCGTTCCCGCCCGGAGTTCTGTAGAATACTTTTCTCATTCTTTTATTTCTGAGCGCTTTTCTGACCATTAATATCACTGCTCCTTCTTTTCCTCTGGTTTTCCGCCAGCGCTTTTTACCTCGCTCTTCTTGAAAAAAGGGCTGTTTTCATGCCCTTCTTTCCCCCTCTTTTTTTCACTCATCTTATCCTTTATTTTGAATACGATCTGCATTCCGAACGAGCCTACAATGGCCCAGAAGAAATACATTCCGAACCAGCCCACAGGCCCGAAAACCGGTATGCTGCCTATCAGTTCGTCGCCGAAATTCCAGGAATAACTTTCATCAGGTTTGGCTGAAGCGTCAAATTTCACGTCAAGCTTTCCAACTGCCGTGGCATTGAAGCTTTCTGTGCTGAGCAGAACAGCGCCTGACGCGTCAGTTTCGCTTACTGCCACCTGGTTTTCATACTTTGTAACATTCGAGCTGTTCTGAACCTGAAGCATAACATTGTAGGTGCCTGCTGAGTAATACTCGTGCTCAGCTGACTGCCCCGCTGCCGCGTAGTTTCCGTAGAAAGACGGAAGCACAAATGAAATCAATATCAGCAGTGGAAGAATCGTAATCATCATGGGCTTGAACTGCATCTTCATCTGCTTTCCCGCGATTGTCATCATCTCTTTCGTGCTTTCCATAGCCGGTTTTTCGCCCTTTATTCTCGCCTCTTTGTCAGCTTTCTGGAGCTCCTTGATTCTGGCCTGCATTCTTTTCAGCTCCCTCTGGTCGACCATCAGCCTGCTTACCACTGCGCTGGCTGCCGAGACGATTATGGCTATCAAAATCACTTCAATTCCCGGGTTTAATCCGAACATTGTCATCTTTCATCAAACTCCTTTCTATTTTTTGGTGGAAAGCCCGCTAAACGTCATCCACCCATTATATTCTTGAGCCCGGGCATCATTTCAAACGCCTGCTCAGCCGCAAGCTCTTCATACATTTTATAGATGATTCCTACCGTAAGCAATATACCCGTTCCCGTTCCCAGCGCTCCTGTAAGGTCTGCAAGGACAGCTATCGCTCCGACAGCCATCGCGCCTAACACCGTTATTACAGGAATGTACCTGTCAAGGACCATTTCAACGACCCTCGGGTCTCTTCTGAAGCCCGGGACGTGCAAGCCGACGTTCTGCAGCTGGCCTGCCACACTTTTTGAGTCCATGTTTGACAGGCCGACCCAGAATTTTCCGAACATGACGCAGAATATCATAAGCACTGCCGTGTAAATTATTATTCTCAGTATCAAATCAAAGCTTCCGAGCGTTATCCCTATCTGCGTCGGAGAACCGAGCGCGCCGTAAGGCGCTTTAAGATAATACGCGATTCCGCTGACAGGCTGGTTGCTGACAAAACTGCCCAGAAGAGGAATTCCTGCGTTGCTCATCGCCATGCCCATTATTTCAATGTTTGAAAATAGGGCTGCGGCGAATATGACCGGAATATTGGAAACATAGAAAAATTTCAGAGGGTATCTCGCCCCGAAGCCTCTGATTTTGCCGAAAGTGAGCGGAATCTCTATCTTTATTGACTCAGCATACACAACAAGCAGGAACACAATCACCGTGAATATCAGCGGGAATATGGCCATTTCGTCAATCGAGCCCGAAAATATGCCCTGCATCAGGTTGGGCACAAGGCCGATGAATTTTCCGCTTGAAGGCACCCATGAGAACGCCCTCCACACTATTGAGAACGAAACGCCTGCGGCGATGAAAAGCCCCACACCCGAGCCTATTCCGTATTTTGACACAAGCTCGTCAAGATACATTATAAGCACCGAGGCTATCGCCAGCTGGGCGATAAGAAGTATAAAATTAGCTATTCCCGGAGCAGCGGGCATGAACCCGGTCATGACATATATTATGGCCTCAAACAGGCAGAAAAATATCGCGAGCAGCTTCTGCACGCCCTGGAAAAGTTTTTTCTGATTCGGGTCCTTCAAATCAAAGTTCAGAAGTTTTGCGCCTGTAAGCAGCTGAAGAATGATGGAAGCCATGACAATCGGGCCGATACCCAGCGTGGCGAGCGTTCCTATTTTGGACGCCGTGATCAGCTGAAGGCTCTCAAGATATTCCGACTGCTGGACCGCGGCCATGCCGACAGGCATTATGAGCCCGAGTATAGTGAAAACAAGAAGCGCAAAAACAGTCCAGATAATCCTCTTCTTCAGCGCTGGTTTCACTTCCGGCACCTGTACTTCAGGCAGGATGTTTATCAGCGGTCTGAAAATTTCAAGATTCAACTTTTTCACCAGGAACAATCGCTTGTCCGCCGGCCTTCTCAATCTTCTCCTTCGCCGTCTTGGAGAAGGCCTTTGCAGTGATCTTCATCGGTTTTGTGATTTCACCACTGCTGAGCACTTTTCCGTACCCATATTCAGCCATGTCAATCTCGTTTTTGTCAGTAAGCTTCATAATCTGATAAAGATTTATGCCTTTCTGCTTCTTCCGCAGGCTGTTGAACCCTTTTTTCGCGAGCCTTTCCCTTTCATATTTGTAAATGTGCATTTTGTTTCTCTGCCCTCTTTTGACAGAGCCCCTGCCCATTCTGCTCCCTCTTCCTCGGCCGTGCTTTGAGCTGCCTCTGCCGAAAGTCCTGTCCCCGAGCAGTTTTCTTGTCGATTTTTTGTGCCTTCGCGTCATTTCAATCAGTTCCCCGATAATACTTTCCAATACCTTATATCATTTTAAGGAGCAGGTCGTTTATTTTCTCCTTCCTGTCCCCGAGCGAGCCTTTCATGCTCACAGGCTTCTTGATTCCGCCCTTGTGCCCGCCGCGCGGGGGATGGAGCCTGAACACCGGCTTTATTCCGGCGTCCTTCAGTTTCATTTTTCCGTCCATGAACTTGGTAATATCAAACTTCTTCTCTTTTAAATAAGAATCGGTCAGCCTCCCGTTATCAGCTGTTCTGCCCCATTTCAGGAGCATCTGCTCAAAAACTTCCTTTTTGATCGGCCCGAAAGTGATGAAATCCTTCGCGTTCTGCAGCATTCCCCTGTATATCTTTGTGTCGGGAATGACCGTGCAGTTGTTCACTGTCTTAAGATTGAGCATCTGCAGCGTGCTTTCAATCGTTGTCCTCATTTTTGCGTTTCCCCTCAATCGTATGATTGCTATCATCATTATTAACACCTGTTCCGGATTATTTTTATCATTAATTTGCTTGATATTATTCCAGTTTTTTCTTTTTCATCATTAGCCTGCTTATTTTCCCAATTCATTATTTTGTTTTGTATTTTCTTGTCTTCCTCAGGGCGTCTATTGTGGCGTACGCGAAGTTGAACGACGTTTTTGTGTTTCCGGTTGACTGCGTCCAGACGTCCTTTATGCCGGCCAGTTCGATTATCTTCTTTGCCGTCTTTCCTGCAACCACCCCCGTGCCCTTGGGCGCGGGAATCAGCTCGATTGCCACTGATGAGAACGAACCCCTTGTTTTGAAAGGAACCGAGTGCTCTTCCCCGCATCCGCACTGCCACGAGCCGCATCCTCTTTTGACGCTTATGATGCTCTTTTTGGCGTCCCTGACAGCCTTTTCAATCGCAGGCCTGACTTCCTTTCCCTTCCCCGTTCCGACGCCGATGTGGCCGTTTCTGTCGCCCACAACAGCCGTAACCATGAATGAGCCCTTTCTGCCCGAGTCTGTGGTCCTCTGGACCATCTTGACCTTTATCACGTCGTCAGCAACTTCCCCCAGCATTGTGTCGATTATCTCGGGCTCGAGCACTGCGAGGTTCTTTTCATAGACATCCTCGAAGTTGGTTATCTCGCCTGACTTGACTTTCTTTCCGAGCTCTGTCTTCGGAATCCATTCCTTCTTCGTTTCCTCTCTTCTCGGGTAATTTTTCTGCCTTCTCATTTAGTCACCTTTTATGTTTTTCCGCCAGCGCTTTTTTCATCGCCCTTCTTGGAAAAAGGGCTGTTTTTGATCACTGTTTTCTGGATTGTTTTGATTTCCGGTTTGACAAGATTTTTTGCTTCCGGTTTATTTTCAATTTTAGCGTCAACTTTTTTCACTTTTGTCTTCTTTTCGATCTTCGCTGGCTTCTTTGACGCAGGCTTCAGGCCTTTGTCTATCTCGGCTCTGGCGCTTTCAACCCCTTCAAGCAGCTTCTGCTCGGGGAAAGCGGCGTCGCTGTGGGCAACCTCAAGCCCGGCGTCAACAGCGCCCTTTAAGCATGAAAATATTACGCTTCCGTGGACAGGGGTCGCCCTTCCGATGTCTGCGACAGCCTCTTTCAGCTTTTTCGCGGCAGCTTTCTTTCCGCAGATGTATCCTGTCAGGTATCCGGCTTTTTTGTTTCCGCAGTGTCCGCTGTATCCGTATTTCTTCAGCTCAAGCGCAGTTGAATTGGCGAGAACAAAATCGCCCTCGGGCCTGTACTCCACTATCTGGCAGACCACGTTGTTGGCCGTCTTTCTGATGACGAGCCTTGCCTTTCCCGAGCCGAGCGTTTTGAGCCTCTTGTACCTGTCGGTCTTGCCCTCTCTCCTTCTCCTCTGCTTTACTATGTATGTTCTTTTGTGAGCCATAATCATCCCTTATTTGTTCAGCTTCCAGAGCTTCTTGTCATTCACGTAGAGCATCAGGTGGGCTTTGTTTCTGAAGTATCCGCCCTTGCACATCATGTAAAGCTTCCTGTACGCTCCGTCCTGCAGCTTCGGTTTTATTTCGTTGAGCTTTCTCCTCAGAGACCTTATTTTCTGCATCCAGGTCTCTTTTTCCTCGACTCTTGTTTTCATCGTCCCTTTGCGCTTCCCCTTGCCCCTCATTCTCCCCTTCTTTTTCTGGGCTTTGACCTTTCTCTGCCTGACTTTGCTCGGCTGGTTCGGGTTTATTTTTTTGATGGCCCCCTTTCTTATCAGCGCGCGGACGTCGTCTTTTGTCATGGCCTGCACAGCCTCTTCGTCCCTGACTATGCGGACTTTGCTGAGCCCTGTTTTCATGACAGCTGCGGCCATTTTCTTTACCTGGTTAAGCTCCATAATCATCCCTTCATTTTAATTTCCGGTTTTGCAACAACTGATTTTGTGACTTCAGTTTTTTTCTCAATCTTTGGCGATTCTGTTTTTTTCTCTTCCTTCTTTTTTGTGATTTTCTTGTGGACTTCTTTGTAATTGAGAAGCTTGATTTTCAGCTCGTCGGCTCTCTTCTTTATGTCAGCCCGCTTTCTGCTTCCGACAGCGGCTGATATCCTTGCTGCGTGCGTTTTTGCGTTGATTTTCTCGAGGTCGGCGATGTTGCACACCCTGACTTCATACAGGCCGCACGGGTGGATGTTTCTGAATTCCTTCGGCTGCCCGTACCCGACAGTCGGCCTCTTGCCCCTTGACCTTTCGTATCTGGCCTGCTTGGAGTAGTCGCCTCTCGGCTTTCTCCACCTGTTCTCAGCCCTAACCTTGACGTGGCTGCCCTGTCTTCTGAACACAGGTATTTTTCTTTTCTTTATCCTTCTGCCCATGCTAACACATCGCTTTTTTAGTTATGAATATGCCGTCCTGGAAAATCCTTATGTCCCTGCCCCTTATTCTGGTCGCCTGCTCAATGTTGCCCGCCGTCTGGCCCGCTTCCTCAATGCTCGGGCTTGTTATCGTAATTTTTTCGCCCTTCAGCTCGACCTTGGTGCTTTTTCCGACAATCTTCGCCGCCCTCGGCTTCTTCTCCCCGCAGAAGTTTTTTATCATTACTTTTCCGCCTTCAATGGAGACGTTTATCGGGAAGTGCTTGTACACGGCCTTCATTTCGTACGTGTGGCCGTTCGCAACTCCGAAAGCCATGTTCTTTATGTGCGCGGCAATGCTTCCGAGGCAGGCCTTCTGCTTGACAGTCGGCTTCTCCATCGAAACCCTGACAAGCTTGTCAGTGACTTCGATTTTCACGCCGGCCAGCGCGAATTTTCTTTTCAGTTCGCCAAGCTTTCCAGCGGCTGTAATCTCGTTCCCCTGTATTTTTATCTGGGCGCCAGCCGGAATCGGCTGCTCGAATTCTGCCATAGTTTATCACTGTAAGTATTATTCTGCTCAAATTTCAGTAGACGAAAGCGATTAATTTCCCGCCCGTGTTCTCCTGCTTGGCTTCTCTGTGGGTCATGAGCCCCTTCGGCGTCGACACTATCAGCATGCCCATATCCTTTGACGGAAGGTATCTCTTCTCCCATTTTGCGAACTCGCTCTTTGAAACAGAGTATCTCGGCTTTATGGCCTTGCAGTCGTTCACGTTTCCAAGAAGCTCGGTCCTGTATATTCCGGATTTCCCGTCCTCGATGAACTCAAACTTGCCGATGTACTCGTTTTTCTGCAGTATCTTAAGTATCTCGCCGATTATTTTTGAAGCCGGCTTTATTGAGCACTCCTTTTTTCCGATTCTTTCGGCGTTTTTTATGAGCACGAGCGCGTTTGCGACGTTGTCCATTTTCTGCACCTCAGTTATATTTATTGAACCCTATCTCCACTGCACTGGCTTTGAAGCACTGCCTGCACATGCATATTCCGTATTTCCTGACCATTCCGTCATTTCTTCCGCAGAATACGCAGTACCTGCCCGCTTCGCCCTTCTTTGGGAATTTGTAGACTTTGCTGTCAGTATGCTTCATTGATTCACCTTATTCGATCTCCACTTTGAACATATTTTTTATGAATTCGGCTGACTCCGCCTTCTTTATGATGTGCTTCGCCGGAATCTTTGCCGTTCTCTGCTTTCTTTTGCTCACCCTGTAGCCCCATTTTTTCATTGTGATGCAGACGTCAAATCCGAACATCCCTATCTCAGGGTCGTATTTCATCCCCGGAACGTCGATGTAGTCCTTGACGCCGAATGAAAAGTTTCCGTTCATGTCAAACGAGCTGTCCTTCAGCTTGTTGTCGTTCGCTTCAAAGCATTTCACCAGCAGGTCCTTGATTTTCCCCTTGTCTCTTATCGTGACTTTCGTGCCTATTGCCGACCCTTTTTTCACGTCCCAGGTCGGGATTCTCTTGTTTGTCTTCGTCTCGACAGCCTTCTGGCCTGCGATTTTCTCAAGCAGCTTCTTCGCCTTCTCGAGCTTATCGCCCGGGGCTCCGGCCCCGATATTGAGCGTGACTTTTTCAATGCT
>JAZDJV010000017.1:0-6666 GCA_043803585.1 Microcaldota archaeon
ACAAGGGCGTTTAACAGGGGGCAGCTGATTGGAATCAATGACTGCTTGTACGGCGCCGGCGGGGTTGTCGCTCCTCTGACCATAGGAGCGATGGGCACGCTGACAAGCGCCAGTTCATTCTATGACCCGCTGAAGGTGTGCTTCTTCTTATTTGTGGTTTCATGTATACTAGTGCTGGTGATAAGGGAGGACGATGAACTTATCGTGAAAAAGATGCAGAGTATTGACGTTGAAATAGCGCAAGGAAAGCGCAGGGTGTTGTCTGAAAAGGAAGCCCTGAAAAAATACAGATAACTTGAAGAATCATAAAAAACTAGTGTCACAACTTTCTGTCGAACCAGATAAACTTTTTGCCCGGCTTTAGTTTGCCGTGTTTCTCGGAAAAACGCTGCATCCTCTTGTTGCTTGCAGAAATCCATTCATAAACGCGGACAACCTTCCTTTTCCTTAACCGCTTCAGACGTTCATCCCACAAAATGGTACCAATTCCTTTTTTTCTGTACTTTGGATGGACAGCCAGATAAACGAAACAAGCTATTTTCTCCTTTCCTCTGATTTTGATGCTTGAATATGTGAACCCTACTATTTTGCCGTTTTCCTCTGCAATCAAAAAGACGCCGTCTGGATTTTTCATGGCAAACATGAATTCCTGTTTGTCCATAAACGGTTCTTTGTCGCTGACTTTCAACTCTGGGATCCTATCTGCCAAATAGTAAGTCTTGTTAAAATCTTTCAAAGTTGCCCTGCGGATTTGAATCATCTATAACAACCTCTGTATTAAGAAAACATCCGGTATTTATTTCAGTTTTGTTTTAGTACTGGCATGATAACCTGCGAATTCTGCAGCAAAAAGGCTGAAATTAATACCTTCTTCTATGTTTTTCAGGCTCGGTAACCCTGAAATGCGCTTGTAATTCTTGCATGGTGCGGGTTATAACCGCAGGATCCTTACCATATTTTTCTGCAAGGTCGCTTCTGTTGCAATCAATGATTATCTTAAACCTTCCCTGTTCAACTCTCCCGTAATCGTCAGCAATTTCTTTCATCAATGGAGTCAGGTAAACTTTTCCCTTAGGTGTTTCGTAAAAAGTTCTTTCTCTCAGCCCTTTATCCGGCTGGACAACTTTAAAGTATTGTCCCAGGCTTTCTAAAGTGCGGCTTACAGTGGCAACGTCAGTACCGTACTTTTTAGCCAAGTCGTTCTGAGTTCCGCGAATGACGACTTTTCCTTTTCCTGCGCCGTAATCAATGAGTATCTTCTCCATGACGGGGGTCAGCCCCGTGGCCCTCCCTTTCGGCGGCCTGTTCTTAAATGACTTGTATGAAGAAATAATAGTACTTGCTTTTGGATGTGTAAAAATTTTGTAACCCTCTTTTCTCAGCTCCTTCAAGGCATTGTTCACTTCAATTGGTTTAATACTTACTTCTCTTCTTTTGGACTTCAAGTATTCTACAATATCTTTTGCAGTTTTTTCTCTGGAAATGATATGTATGTCCTTCTCCACTCCGTTAAGCCTGTTCGTAAACAAATTGACAATCTCTTCTTTTAGCATCCCTTTTCCTATTTCATTCATGGGGTGTGTCTTAACCCTAACGTTTCCTGCTCTCCTTTTCTGCCTTGGTTTCATAGTTTTATATTTATGAGGGACGTACTTAAAAAACATGAACTGCTCTTTATGCTGCAAGAAAGCTGAAATTAATCTGAAATATGCCAGCAAAAACTTCTGCAATGCGCATTTTCTCAGGCACTACGAGCGCAGGACAAAGGAGCAGATAAAAAAATACTCGATGTTCAGCCGAAGCCACAAAATCGCAATCGGACTAAGCGGAGGAAAAGATTCCGCTGCCCTGGCTCATCTGCTGAAAAAACTCGATTATAATATCATTGCCGTCACAATTGACGAAGGCGCGGCCGGAAACAGCAAGGCGATGAAAAGCGCGGCCGAGCTGTGCAAAAAAGAGGGCATCGAGCACCGTGTTTTCACTTTCAAAAAATCATACGGCAGGACAATTGACCAGATAATGAAAAAGAAGAAAAAACTTCTCGGAAAAAACGCCTGCTCATACTGCGGCGTTCTGCGCAGGCAGCTGCTGAACAAGGCCGCGCGGGAGCTGAAGTGCGACAGAATAGCCACCGGGCACAATCTTAACGACGAGATACAGACAATGATGATGAATCTGTTCAAGTCAGACGTCCTGCGCCTGTCAAGGTCGGGGCCTGCCACTGATTTTATTTCCGCCGAGGAGTTTGTCATCAAAGTCAAGCCCCTGCGCTCGTCTTATGAGTTTGAAAATAAGATTTACTGCGACCTCAACAGCCTGCCCTATGAACCGCACAAATGCTTCTACAAGCAGCACGGCCTGCGCGAATCAATGAGGCAGGCCATAAATGGAATTGAAGAGAAGCACCCGGGGGCCCTTCTGAGCGCCCTGAACAGCCTGGACACGATAGTGCCTGTCCTGCGCGGAAGCTACAGAAAGAAGAAATCAAAAACCGGGCTGAAGACCTGCAGAAAATGCGGGGAAGTGTGCGCAAAGGAAACGTGCATGGCGTGCGAGCTGATGAGCTCGCTTTGAGTTGTTTATTCTTTGACTTTTTTGAGCAGACCATCGATCAATGCGATTCTAGACGAACAGTCAACTTTTTTCTCTTTAGAATAATTAATAATTAAATTTTTTAATGCATAAAGTCTTCTTCCGGCAATAGGTGTGAGTGAGACAAATCTCGCTGTTTCTCTTAGTTGCTTGTCAACCTTCGCGACGTTGAGCTCTCCCTGCGTATTTTTAAAATAATGATCAAGTGGGTTATTTTTTTTTCTTTGAGATGCTGATTCTTTGTTAGCTGTACTTCCTCTTGCACGTCTCATATAATCACTATTGGTTTATGCGAAACAGTGTATAAATTTCTTTCTATTTCAACGGATATGCTTTCTTGATCATTTTTCTGTGACATTTTTCACGACTTTTGAAATCAGCGCGCCGTCTGCGCGCCCCCTGAACTGCTTCATCATGTCGCCCATCAGGATGTTGAAGGCCCTGCGCTTGTCATCTTTTATCACCGCGGCGTGCTGCTTTGCGAGCTGCGACACCGCCGCTGCGAGCTCTTTCTCGCTGACAGATGAAAATGATTTGGCAATAAAGTCGAACTTCTCCTGCGGATTCTTCGACCATTCGGCGAGAATCTTCGGAACGGCCTCTTTTGCAATCTGGCCCTGCTCCAAAGCTGTGAATAATTCGATGAAATGATGATTGTCAAGCGCTTCCACGTTTGAGCCCGCCCTGCGCAGCTCGACCAAAGTTTCTTCAAGCGTCCCCGCCACTGTTTTTGCAGGCACCTTCAAATTATCGCAGATTTCGTAGAAAAGCCCGAGGCGCGGTGAAGTGACGAGCTTGTCAGCCAGCTCCTCGCCAAGTTTGTACTTTGAAACGAGCTTTTTGACGATTTTTTCCGGGCTATCCGGAAGATTTTTCTTTATTTTTTCGATTCTCTCCTCGTCTATGAGCACTGGAGGAATGTCTGTCTCAGGATACATTCTGTGTGCCCCGGCAATTGAGCGCATGTAGTCGGTGTTTCCGTCAGGCAGGGGCTTTCTCGTCTCCCTTGGAACGCCGGACAAAGCGTGATTTATTCTTTCAACAATCATCTCAAGCGTTTTGTCAATCACGGCAGGCTCGCCGGCAATGAACAGAAAGGCGTCATTTTCTTTTATTGACAGGTCTTTTCTCATCGCTTCTGCGTCTTTTTCAATATTGTATTTCGCAAGATCTTCGTCGCTGTGTATCAAACCTGCGAAGCCGAATGACTTCGCGATTCCGGCGAGCTCTGTTCCGAATCTTCTGCCTGGCGTGAGCTCAAATCCGAGCAGGCCTTTGAAATCAGGCAGCACAATCCCGTGTATTTTCTGCCCTTTTTTGAGCGCGTCTGCGATGAACTTGCACTTTGTCGACTTGAAATAAGCGGAAAATGACTGCAGTTCAGGACGGCTTTTTTTCAGCTTTCTTTCTTCCATCATCTCTTTCAGCCTGATGAGCGACTGCTGCCTCTGGACTTCAAGCTCAATTGTTTTCGCGAGCATTCTGATGTCCTGCAGGCCCTTGACTTCAATTCTTTCTCCGCCTTTGATTGAAATATTCACGTCCTGCCTGATTGTGCCCAAACCGCGCTGGACCTTTCCCGTGACTCTCAGCAGCGTGCCGAGGGCGAGCGCAGTTTCCTGCACTTCCTCAGGCGAAAACTGCATTATGCCTGTGGCGATTTCGACAAGAGGTATGCCGAGCCTGTCAATTCTGTAAGTCTTAGTGCCCTTTTTCTCTTCAACAATCCCAGCTGCCTCCTCCTCGAGGAAAAGCCCGCCGATTTTGACATCGCCGAATTTTGTCTTCAGCGTTCCGTCAGAAGCAAGCATCGCCGTCCTCTGGAATCCGGAAGTATTTGAGCCGTCAATCACAGTTTTTCTCATCATGTGAAGCTCGTCGACGATTTTGCAGTCCAAAAGGAGGGCGATTTCAAGGGCGATGTCAAGTGATTCTTGATTAAGCGGATTTGGCGGTTGACAATCACAATCAATGAGACATGTGCTCTCATCGTAGCCCCAGTATTCAAATGTTTTATCTTTGACAAATTCAAGCATTGCTGCTGCGTCCACATCCCCGAGCTCGCCTGCAACTGGCCGCATTTTACGGTGAATAATATAATCGGGTTTTGTTTTAGATGAAACTATAGACGGACAATTACAGAATAATTTGTGAGTATCCAGCCTTTGGTGGAACTCTAGACCAGTCTTAAGACCTAACTCTTTGTAATTCTTACTCATATTGCATTACTCCATTTATTTAACCAGTATCTTTCATCGTAATTAACGTTTTTTCTCTTAATAAATTTAGAAAATATCTGATTTAATACACCACTACAGAATATAATTTCTCCTGCCGATGTAGTTTTTGGATTTAGATCAAATATATCTTTTGCATTATTAATTAAAATGTCCGTATTACATCCGGACGTTTTTGCGAATTCTCTTGGTATTTTTATGCCTCCGCAGGTAAGCCTGACCATCTTACATAAATTTTCTATCTTACTGTTTGTCTTGAGAGGGATTAAAACAGAATTAGTAGAACCTTTACTCATTTTTATTCTGTATTTTGATAATTCAAAATAAAATTTAGTTTTGCTCACTCCTTTTTCATGGGCTGCTTCAAATAATTCAACAAAGGGGGCATTTTTTGTAGTCCACCGCTTTATCAAATCGATGTTAAATCTCTTGGCTAAGTCATAACCATTAACAACATAAATTTTATTGTCAAATATTCTGGCATAATCAATTATATTGCCGTCAAGTAAAAAATCGTTAATAATAGATTCGTTTTGAACGTAAAATTCCTTTTTTAAATGATTAAGTAGCCATCTTCTTTTCCTTGGATGGTTAAATGTCATCACTTCTGAAAAAATTCTGATGAATGGGCTATCTATTTGCACCACATAAGCCTTAGAAGGATTTGTATATCCGGTTTTTGACGTAAATTCAAAAATCTTATTTCTAATTTTGTTTTTATCTAAAAAAATGGAAAAGTTCTTACATAACTTTTCACTTATTGACGTAAGAGTTATCTTTTTAGTGTTTCTGCCGATCATGCCATCTGTATCTAAAACTCCCATCCAAAAATGCTTTTCTAGTTCACTGCCCTTAATTTTATTAGATATGTCAACAGTTTTAGATTTTTCACCTGGTTTAAATCCAACATAAAGTAAGAAATCGAAGAATTTTTTATCCCTGAATTGAATAATTAGACGGTTGTTCCTCCGAAATATTTTTGTATCTTTATTAAAATGTCTCTTAATTATCTTTCTAATTTCATCAAGAAATTCATAAGAGTATTTTATTTCTTTCTCAACGCTTGTGCCATCTGTAAATTCAACTCTCAGTGAGTTGCCTGTTTTGTAAAAACAACCATCTCCAGCCCAAACGCCTGCTAAATAGACTAATTCTTTGTCCAATTTCATATAACCAACTTGCTTTATAGAAGTTGATTATAATTACACAGCGCTTATTTATATAATTATGGTTAAAAAAAAGTGTTCAGCCCGACTTTCAGGCCGAGAGATTTGTAATCTTGTTTCATGGTTTTCTCTCCTCTAAGATTTTCCATGTCTTGTTAACAAATTCATCAGCAAACCTTATAGCCTCTTTTGCCTCTTGTTCCGTCGGATAAAAGCTTGGTGAATACTGGGTTTTGTTCCGGGTTTCCCTAAGTTTATCGAAAGAATAAATCAAATTAGTGCCGAAAACTGTCCCGTATTTTGCTCTGATGAATGCGACGACGCAGGCGTGGTTTTGTTTCTCCCTCCATCCGTCAGCAGCCATCAGAGCGCGCGAAGCGTCAAGAAACGAAAGGTAAGCATTTATCAGCGCAGAGTTTGGCATTCCGTTCAAAAGAATCTTTTTTGAATCATTCAAAAAACACTCTGCTTTCTCTATGAGTTCAAGGGCCTTTTCCATTGAGGGCTGCACTATTTCTAACTTCTCTCCCTTAACGCATTCCTCAAAGCTCACCACACCTTCTCACCCCATAAAACAAAGGAATCAAAAAGCGAAGAGTAAAACGACCGATCGCGCTCTCTTAACTCTTTGATTTTTTCCTTAGACAAACATAACATATTAACTTCAG
>JAZDJV010000018.1:0-8590 GCA_043803585.1 Microcaldota archaeon
CTGAAAACGCGCCCCATTTGTAGGCGAGAACGTCAAGCCCCTCCTCCATACTATTATACTTGCCCGTTTGCGCGTCCCATACCAGGGACTGAAGATCTTTGGCAAGCTTTCCTTTGCCGTGCTCTGCCGCAAAGGCGACGGCTTTCTCAAGGTTCGGGGAAAGCTTCATTGACATGACCATGTAATTGACAATCTCAGGGATGTAAGTCATCGCGGCCATTTTTTCTTTTTCAGCCGCAGAAACCGGATAGTTCTGTATCATGAAGGAGATGACGACCGGAATCATGATTCCGCCCATCATGCCGTACATCATCAGCGTCATGTCCATTGTTTTCCACACGAAAACCGACATCAGAAGATAAATAATCAGCGGAATGGCGATAACCAGGCCTATCATCAGGCCGAGGGTGGGCGCGGCGTTTACCTCATTTGGCTTCAGGTTCCAGCCCAGAAAATCAACAGTGCCCTTGTACTTTTCATCCTTATACGTGTCGGGGGCCTTGAACATTTTTCCCGCTCTGCGCGCGAACTTCACGTACCAGTTTTCGTCGGCGTCCTCTTTTCTCTGCGGAGCCGAGCCTGCGCCTGTCAGCTCTTTTGAATTTCTTACGAAATCATTGTACGTCTCTGCCGGCTGCTGCTGTCTCCCCCCCTTTCTCTCCGGGCTTTTCTCCCGCCTCTTTGCTCTTTCAGCTTCGCGCGACGATGCCATAAATATCATTTTCCTGTTGTGTTTTCATTATTCGCTGATTCTTTCATTTGCCTGACCTGTTTTCATTGTTCATCTATTTTTTCTGTCTGATGTTTTTTCTGCCTGCCTCTTTATTTCTCCGGCTCTTCCTGCCTGTTTTCTTTGTTCTCTGCCGCTTTTGCGGCAGCGACCTGGCTCTTCATTCTTTCGGCGTTTTCCCTTCCTCTTTCCGCGAACGCTTTTCTCGCTTCTTCAATTTTCCTATTTCTCTGGACAAGGGGCTTGACCTGCGCCTCCAGCACCCATTCCTGCCAGGCTGTCTTCGCCTTTTCGTAGTCAACTCCGCCCAGCTCGTTTCTCTGGTCCTCAAGAATGAGCAGCCATTTGTCATTTGAAGTGACCGTGAATTTCGATTCGAGGAGGAAAGGGATGTTGTACTTGTTTTTCATGTCGACAAGGAACTGCTTTGTCGCCGCGCGGGCGTATATGTCCTCCCACAGCTGCTTGACAGTCAGCCCCCTCTTTTTCGCTATGCGCGGGAACAGCTCTGACTTCGCAAGATTGCTTTCAACAATGTAATTTGCGTCCTTTCCCGTATCAAACTCTATAATGTTGATGAGCCCGCCCTCTCTTTCAGGGTCAGTGTACCAGTGCTTTCCGACTTCAGTGACTTCAATCAGCCTGCGCTGCCTGCGCAGAGAGCCTCTGAATCTTATCGGGGCGCAGGTCACAACAACGTCCGTTGCCTTGAACGAAGTGTTCGGCACGCCGAGGTCGTTGACAATTCTGTCCCACACTGAGTAGGCGTTTTCTCCGTGAATGGTGCCCATGACGACGTTTCCGACTGCCCCGACTCTCATTGCTTCGTACAGGACAATCGCTTCCTTTGAACGGACTTCGCCGACTATCAGAACAGAATCGCCCAGACGAAGGGCCGTTCTTAGGGCCTCCTCGGGCGGGACTTCGGCCGAAGTTCTTGAAATGGCGATTGCTGACTGCGTTTTCAGGCGCTGGATGTTGTAGCCCAGCTGCTTCATGAACGGAACAGGAATTTCCTGGGTGTCTTCCTGAACGATTATTCTTGAGGACGGCATAAGCTCGAGCATAAGCGCCATCAGCAGGGAGGTTTTTCCCGAACCTCTTGAGCCGTTGACAAGCAGGGACGCCTGGGCGTCAACCAAAAACGACAGCAGGCCTGCTGATGTTGCGTCCATCATCTTTGCGTCAATGAACTGCGGCAGGGTCCACGGCGTCTGCTTGTGCAGCCTCAAGGCAAATGCCCGGCCGTCAGGCGACAGCGGGGGGCCGATGACGCACACTCTCGTCTGCAGGTTGGGGATGTCAAAATCAAGAACAGGGTGGGCCTCGTCAAACGGCCTGCCTGACTGGGCCCTGAACCTTGAAATGATTCCCTTTGCTTCTTCTTCTGTGAAAACAACATTTGACTGGCACGAGCCGTATTCAGAATGAATGACATAAACGGGCTTTGTGCCCAGCGGGGCGTCCATATAAACGTCAGTGAGCTTCCTGTCAGACAAAAACAGCTCCATCATCCCGTATCCGACAGTGTATCTCGTGACAATTCTTGCAAGCGCGCTTTTTTCATTTCCTGACATCTGTATGTTGTTTTCAGCCGCGATGTCAGAGATCGTGTTCTCGTAAATCTTTATGAAATAATTTCTTATGTCCTCCTGGCTCATAAACTGCAGACCCTCGGGCCTGTAAGCTGAGACAACCTCTCTTGTCTTTGAAAGCAGAAAATATTTCTCAGGCGTTAAATTGTACTCCGGGGGGTTGATGTAATACATGTACTGCACTTTTTCAGGGTGCTTGTAGATGCTCACTTGGGCGTCCTCAACCATGTACTGGTCAATCAATTCAATGCCCTTCGGCGTCTTGAAAGACACTCTTGAAGACACGAATGCCGGCTTGATCTGGACGTCGAACAGCGTGTGGTAAATCGTTCTCCCTTCGGGCACTCTTCCGAGTTTTTTGAATATCAGCACAAAGCTCTTTATCATCTGCGTCTTCTCAAAATTGTGCTTCATGTACAGCAGAGTACTGAGGAAAGCATCGTTGTTTGTCTTTTTCACGTTGTCTTCTTCTCTTTTCACGGCTTCAAGAAGCGTGACATAGGACCTGACCGGGTCTGTTTTCAGCAGGTCGCTTGCAATCAGAAGAATCAAATCGTGCCTTGAAGAAAGCAGGTCAGGGTCGTTTGTTCCGAGCCTTGTCGGCGCCCACAGGCTTTCCCTTCTGAAAAGGTCAATCAGGTTGGCGATTTCTTTCAGCATCTCAGTCTGCTTTTCGTCGTACATCTTTTCATAGACGTCGGCAAGCACAATCATGTCGGGGTCGGTCTTGCTCACGTAGTCAAGAATCTCCTGCATGCAAAAAGGAAAATCAGCTGCGGATGCGCCGTATTCGCATCCCTGGCAGTCGATGACAAGAATTCTCTTTTCTCCCTCTGAAACTATTTTGTAGTCGTGCGCCGCCATTTTTTTCCTCTCGCTTTTTTCTGATATTATTATAATACACTATGCCTTAGTTCAGCTCATGAAGAAAAAAGCAAAATCTGCAGGAACCGAGCTTGAAAAAGGCCTCAAGTTTTTACTAGGAATAGGGGCTTTTTATACCTTATTTTGGCTGGTTCTGTCGTCGCTTGATTTGTACGCTCTGAAAAGCGGAATCGCGCGGGCCGCAGGCTGGCTGCTGTCTGTTTTAGGCGTGCCTTATACGCTTTCATTCGGGGCTGAGCCGTCAATCCTTGTCGGAAATGTGAGCGCCCAGATAACGAACCTGTGCGCGGGCGACATTGAAATCGCACTGCTTATGGCGATAATTCTCGCGACCTGGGACAGAACGCTGAGGCAGAAGCTGTGGGGCTGTGTGTTCGGATTTTTCACGATTCTAATCCTGAATCCCCTGCGCATCGCGATTGTGCTCGCTGTCGGCCACTATAATTCATGGCAGTGGGCCGACTTCGCGCACAGCGTTTTGTTCAGGGCAATGCTTTTATTCATAATAATAGTATATTACTTCGTCTGGTACGTGAAATACGAGAGTGTAAGAAAATGGATTTTAAAAAAATGGGTTCCGGAAAAACGAGTAGCGGGAAAAGCAAAAAAGAAAACAAAAAGAAAGGATTCTCGCTCTTCACGCCGCTGGTAGGCACGTCGCTGGTGATGATAGGGCTGATAGTGTCAGCAGTGATGATTGAGAATGACGTCAGGATTTCAAAAAGCCTGACCGCTTCCTACGAAACATCGTCGCAGGTCACCGCAGCCAGGATGATGAGCGCATCAGCGATTATCAGCATTATAGAAAACTCCGAAAAAATAGCCGGGAAAATTTTTGATAACGGGATAACTATTAGCACTGAAGGCTGCGCAGGCACCGATGAAGAGTGCGCTGAAGCGTGCGCAGGCTACGCACTTGCGCACATCAACTCCCAGAATCAGGCGGGCGGAACAATATACAACTGGCTGTTGAGCCCGAACAACAGCCTGTACGAAGGGTTTGATGACGCGGTGGAAAGCAACACAAATTATGAGATAAGCGACAGCCCTAATTTTGAGTGCAAAACCAGCAATGATGCTGACAACGCCGAATGCAACGCAAAGACCACGGGCAAATCAAAATTCAGATGCTGCGTTTCAAAGGCAGTCAGGCTGGTGATAGACGCGCCGAGCGACATACTGAGCGCGGCAAAGGAGGGGGACGATATTATTGTGACTGTCAACTCGCAGGCTCTGAGCAGCCAGGGCGAAGCGTTTGCAGTCAGATTTGACAGCAAACAGGAGTCCGGAGAATCAGTCACTATTTCAGCCCTTCCGGGTTCGGCGTCATTCAGGCTTGCCGGAGCGTACGGACACATAATGAGCAGCGTAATCGCATATAGGGCCGCCGGGGGATGCGCGGGCGTCGACGCCACTGATTTTCCAGCCGGGAGCTCGCCGAAAGAGATTATCTGTGACCCCCTTACTAATGATCTGACTGTAACTTGGAACAGCCCAGTCGGCGATATGAATCTTATAATAACGGAATGAAATTTATAATAAAATAGTTTATATACCGAGTATGCGTCTGAATACTGCCGGCTGAAAGCGATAGTAACGGGGAGATTGCTGATGGGCGTTTACACAAATATTGAGGACAAATGGTTCGATCTGCTGGACTGGTTTGACGCAAAGAAAGTGCCTGTATATAAAATCGTGGATCCAATTGAGGGGGCGGGAGTCCCTTCAATGATTCTGTTTATTGCAGCCGCGGGCGCGCTTGCATTTTTACTGTTTGGCGGCGGCTTTTCTTTCGGAGACGGGGGCGGCGGCGAAGTTGAATTTCAGGTGAATCTGGCTGACGGTGAAAACCCTGTTCTGGGCGTGCAGCTGACCATATATGATGGTAGCGGAACCCTGGTCTGGGGTCCGGCCTCATCAGGTACTCTGGTAAAACTGCCTCCTGGTACGTATTTCCTGAAAGCTGAGAAATCCGGATGCACTACGCTTTCAAATCACAGCATAACAGTGACATCAGAGACAATGTCGCTGTCTGTCGAGCTTGAATGCGAGGTGTACCTCGCAGAAAGCACGAAAATAACTTTCTGCACACCAGGGCTTGGCACCATAGAAGTGCTGAAATCCATAGGAAGCTCTGCAGGCACGACTGAAACCTGCAGCGCGAGCGACTGCGACATACTGCTTGAGTCTGGCGCAGATTATTTCTTCCAGACGCAGAACAAAGAGTATAAATCCACTGATTCATCCATACATACGGACGGAAAATACTCTGAAAACGAGCTGAAGACAACGGTGTCTGGCGGGGGCTGCGTTTATATGACACAAACTCCGAGCCAGAGCGGAAAGGGCTCTGTCACTGTCTGGGTAAACAGCAGCGCAACAGGAAAAGGGATTGGCGGAGTTGAAGTGAGGCTCGTAAACAATGAAACAGGATACAAAATAGCCGGCAAGTACACCCTGGCGGCGCTGGGAAAGCTCGGGAAAGCGGAGTTCACCGAAGAAATTGACTTGTACACAATTTTTGCAGTTGAAATCAAGGGGGTCAGGGTGGGCGAGCCATTTTACAATCTGACAGAAGACAGCCTGGAGCTGTTTTTCACGCTTGATGACAGCATAAACTCAATAGTTTCAGTGTCCGAGACTCTTGCAGATGAAAGCATCGGGCCTGTTTCTGACGCTAACATCACTTTATTTGACAATCTTGGAAAAACGCTTATTGAAGGCCGAACCGACGATAACGGGGACGCAAATCTTTCTGTCACCAAAGACTACAAGTACAGCGCAAAGGCGTGGAAAAGCGAATACAACGTCACAAAATTCAATTTCACAGGCGGCCAGAATGTGTCAGTGATGATTGAAAAACTGCCTGCGTCAAAAAGGCAGAATGTCGAGCTGACAGTTGTTTATAGCGATGACAGTGTAACTCCGGTGAGCGGCGTGCAGGTCGAGCTCAGGACAGACGGGGGAAAAGAACCGTCCGGCTTTTCAGCCGCATATACTGGGAATGCTGGAACAGTCAAATTCAGCAATGTCCCTATTGACAACGAGTACTGCGCAATTGCAGTGAAGGATGACATGGAAACTGACTGCCAGGACATCGGACAGCTGACAGGGACCACGGCCACTCTTCGCAAAAATATTAAGATTGACAGGGAAATGTTCGGGCTGACAGTGTCGGTAAAAATAGCCGGAGCCACGACAGGGCTCTCAGACCCTTTAGCGAGAATCAAGCTGATGGATATGCAAAATGGAATCGGCACTCCGATTGGAACTGACGCACCCCCTGCAGCCGGGTATGTGACTTTCATAAACATCCCGGACGGGGCTAAAGTTGAGATTATTGTTGACTATTCAAAAAGCGGAAAAATTTATGACACAACCGCGTATGTCGGCGACATCAAAACATATCACAAGAACAGCAAAGGCGCGGACTATGAAATTGTGCTTGTTCCGCTTGACACTACAATTACATTCAACGGATTTGAGGAAATCCCCACCAGCTGCGTCCAGAGTAGCGGGGCATGCCAACTCGAGATGGGTAAGATTTACACAGGCCTCTTCAGCGTCGGAATTCCAAACACCGGAATGAATAAAGTGAACATAGAGCTGAAAGACGCGGCAAATGTTTTCCAGTTCTGGGGAAGGGCAAAATTTGATTTTGATGACTATTACGTTTTCGCCGGCGAAGGGACGCATGATGAAAAAATAACAATTGACCTTGACTCTGAAAGCGCCATAGCGGCAGATATTGCCGGGCACACCCTCCAGATAAGGGTGCCTGTCAGAATAATGAACGGCGGGGACAGCGGGCCGAACCAGTATTTCAATTACAACGCCACATGGATCAAGGGCTCGGCTGTTGAAGCCAAGACAGCTGTCCAGAAAAGCTACACATATGACGTCACATATAAAAGGTGCTTCATAGCGTCGAACATGCCGAGCGGATCTGCGTATACAGTCTGCCTGTGGGGCATTGAAACAGAGACTGAAAATCCGACAGCAGACCTCAACATTGACACTACTATTCCAACTCAGGCTTCTGGAAAATACTTTGTTGTCGAAGTCACAAACGAGCAGACTGCGGCAGCCGCCCCTATGGTGGAAGTATGGATGAGCAGCACTGACAGCGCCGTGCTCTCCAGAACAAAGAGTGAAGCAAGCAGAATTAGCGGGGACGGCACTGCTGAAATGCTGGAGCTCGGCGAATCAGCTGACGACGGGCAGTATTACGTAACAGACGAAAAAGACAGGGTCATCGTGAATCCCGATGAAAGCGCCGAGCCTGTTGAAATCAGCCACGGCGAAGCAATAAGGGTTAAGCCGTTTGTCACGCCTGTGGCAAAAGGAAATGCAAATATTTACGTGTACATAGACGGCGTAAAAGCAGAATGGGCCAGCAACAAATACATCACGCTCCCGATCACTGTCACCGGAGGAACCATCCCTGTTGACATAAAAGCTGTTGAATCAGAAGTCACGGAGATGTCTGACTCGCTCACATTCAAAGTGACGAGACAGAACAGCGACACTCCTGTTGCCGTCACTTCAAGAAATCTTGACCCAGAATATATTATGGTGACAGGCCTTGCCGGGGGCCACTGCACAGGCTTAGAAACCATCGGCGATCTTATGGAGCACACGCCCAAAAACGCGCAGTATGCTGAAGGCGACGCGTCAAAATCAAGCATTAAGCTGATATTTGACAACAACTGCTATCCTGACTCTTCAACAGGCAGCGGAGCTGTCGGGTTTGTCCTCGCCGACAAGGCTGCTGGAAATGATGATTATTCGCTTGCGTTCCACAGCATAGTAAGCGCTGAACCGTGCATTGACATCCCTGCCTCATTTGCCGAAGGCAGCATATTCACGTACAATGACGGCACAAAATGCCATGTCGCGCTTAGCTTCAGCGAGCCGGCAAGCACAGAATACAGCCGGCTTGGGCCCTGCACAGGCGAAGAATCTGAAGGGAAATGCATGTGCGCAGACGCAGACGCCGCCGGAGCGCCCACTTTTACGGTGGCTATCAAGAACAGATGCGAGGGCGTGACTTACACAATTGCGAGCGCAGACAGAACAGAATACAGGAATGTGGCCACAGTTCTGAAAAAAGGCACAAGCGGGCTGGAATTTACGTTTGACAGCGAAGGCACAAACTACGCGAAAGTGCCTGTGGTAGTTAAGATAACCGAGAAAAAAGGCACAGGAGCAAGCGCGCGCACCTACCCGCGTTCAATGGAGCTTTCATTTTATCCTTATCCAAAAGCTGAAGACGTGTCAGGCGATGTTCTGCTCCTGCCTTCCCTTGAGCAGAGCTACACCAGCGGGGAAGTTGACTGCGCCAGCAGGTACTGCAACATGGCCCAGCTGTTCATCTGGC
>JAZDJV010000019.1:0-5135 GCA_043803585.1 Microcaldota archaeon
TTTTTGAACAAAGAGTACACTGAAAAGTGGTATGAGATGCGCGGAAACCAGCTGCTTAATGTGCTGAAAGTCAGGCACTTCTTTGAGCTGCTTTCTGACAAGGACCTGAAGACGCTCGAGGACATGTTCCCTGACCCGCAGGAGCTGCTGGAGTTCAGCGACGGCTCGAAGTTCGGGCTGTTCCTGAAGGTTTTTGCGAAATCGCCGTCCATAGCGCTGAAGGCGGCGAGAACGCTGAGATAAAATATATATTCAAGCAGGCGACGTGTTCATTTGCGCGTCATCCTAAAAAGAACAGTCTTAATTACTCCTTCTTTTCTAATTTTATTATGGAAGGTATGCGCGGTTCTGGCGTCAGGCAGCGGCATAGAATTAGGAAGAGATACAAGGCTTTTCCAGAGGAAGCCAGAATAACTAAAGGGAAAATGAAAACAGGCGGAGAAGCCAGCAACATTGACTGGAGAAAAGCGCCTACCCGGAGAGGAGTAGTTACCAAAACTTATCAGATTGGAAAAGACAGAACAGTGTCAAACAAGATAACGTGGGGTGAGATGATCAATAGGTTCAAATTCCAAAAAGAACTCAGCTCAAGGGGATTACCTATTGTGAAACCACTAAAAATCGAGAGAAGTGGAGACAAGATTTACTGGACAGAGGAACTTATAGAAGGTCCCACTTATGATGAAGTAATAGAACGAGAAAAAGAAAACCATAAAAAACTCGCTGAAATCGAAGGCGAGTTCGCGAAGTCTAAAGAAAAAGTAGTCTCATTTGTAAAAGAGCAGAAAACCGAAACACCCGTGAATAATCGCACTCTCCTTAGCTTACTTGCCAAGCATCTTGCGCCATTCGGGGATTATGCTGGCAAGAACGCAATATGGGATTCCCGGCGTAAGAAGTTTTTCTTTACAGACATATACGTGTATAGGCCAAAGCATTAAGGATTATGGGATCTGCTCAGATAAACAGCACTGTTTTTTCAGAGAGAACCGCCGAAACTTTTAAATACTTCTGTGTTTACAACTGTAAACATGAAACAGGTTGTTGTCAGCACAAGGATTCCGGCGCCGATGTACGATGAAGCCAGAAAGATAGCCAGCGCGGGCTATCTGAATGATGCTGATTTTTTCAGGGCGGCGATAAGAAAGCAGATTTACGGGGCAAAAGCCGCGAAAATAAAGGAGAAATTTATGAAGGACAAGGATTCAGTGCGCGCAGTGCGCGAACTGCGCAGACTGAGCACGAGCCTGTTCACTTTTGACGAGTATATGAAAATGGTTGATGAAGAAACAAAGGACATGCCCGTCTAAGAAAATAATTTAACCCCCTTCTTAAGAGCGGTTTCTTTCATTTCTCTGTCTCTTGTGAAAAGCATCCAGCTTGTTTGTTTTGCAATTACAATCTGCAGAACATCTGCAAAGTCAAGAGCTCTCCCTGCTCTTGCGCATTCCTGAAACATTTTTTTGGCAGCAGTTCTTTCTTGTTCAGTAGGAATGATTTTTTCATAAATGCTATATTTTCTAAGCATTGAAATAAGCGTTTCAATTTTGTTAAAGGAATCTGACATCAGCCTGGCTTCTTCATAAACAGCTGTAACGACTTTTATTTCATAATTTTCTCTCATTGCTTTATTGAAAAATGAAACAGCATATTGAGCCCCCTCTGCGTAGTCTATCAACACATTCGCGTCCACAAGGATTTCCATGCCTTTTTTTCGTTTTGCCGTCAATAAAAAGAGCACACAACTGAACGCAGTTTATTCCAGTTGGTTTCAGTTAATTCCAGTGCCTCCGCAAGAAACCCGCACACTTTGTTAGCAGCGCTCAAAGAGTGCGCGGAGTCCACGAGGCACATAGTCATATAAAATATCACCTTTTGTGCTTTCTTTTCAAATCAGTGAGCGTGTACTCCTTCCTGACCAATGGGTAGACGTCTGTAATTGTTCTGCGGTATATATTTCCAAACTCTGTTATCGGCATGCCCCTCATCGTGAACCCCACACCCCTTTCCGCAGCTTCTCTTGGACCGAGTTTTGGGCTTGATGATATCTCGTTGAACTGCCTTGTAACTTTTTCTATACTGGGAAGCGTCCTTCTTTCGTGAATCCTCAACGCCCTGACTTGCGAAAGTTTCCGCGATATTTCCTTTTCCCCCAAGCCTTCCATTCTTTTGCATTGTTCGTCTGTCTGCCTTTCTATTTTTTCAGCAAGAGTATTTTCCATTGTAAATTCTCTAATTAGTTCTTCAGTGGTAGATGCCCTCTGCTCTGCATCCATCCTCTTGTCTATATTCGACAATCTTTTGAGCATTTCAGCAATGCTCATTTTCTTGGAGCGGGCGTACTCTTTTTTAAATGCTCCCTTTCCCACCAGCCTTTCGTACTGTCCTATCAGCTTTTTTTCGTTTTCAGCAGCTTTTTTCATGGCAGATAAATTCCCTTCCAGTCCGCCTATACATAAATGCTGGTGAAAATCTATCATGTTAAGGCGGATAGCCGCCCTTAATCTTTCAATCTGCATCTTCTTAATTTCTTCAAGCTCTTTGACTATCTCTTTAGAGGACCTCTCAGCAATCTCCCCCCGCTCTACAGCGCTGACTTTTTCGCCATTTATGTCCCTTGTCATAAGCCGGACAGCATCTTTTGCCCAGCCCGGCGTAAAAGGGTCTTGTATTGTTCCCAAGCTCCCACGTACCCTCTTTAAATTATCATCAGGACCACCAAGTACTCTCAACTGCCCTTCCATTTTTTCAAGCATCTCGATCATTTTGCGTTCTCCGCGGAACTTGCTTCCCTTTAACTGCCTTCTAATTTTTTCATTCTCTGCTCTCTCTGCTTTAACTTCTTCTTCAAGCTCAACGCCTGTTCTTTCAAGGTAATGCTTTTCTAATTTAATTAAAGTGGCAAACGTTTCCCCGTACTTCTTTCCGTCAATCCCAGAAAGCCTGAGCGCTTCTTCAGCAGCTTCTATTTCAGCTTTTGAAGGCTGTACTTTGACCATGCTTTGATAATAGATTTTGCAATATTTAAAATAGAAGTAATCTCCGCCTGAACGCAATGGCTTTATACCCAGTTTTCTTACTGTTATTCATGAGATTCTTGAAAACAAAAACTGCACAAAAGCCAAAATTCAAATTCCCAACCGCCACAGTGCTGCTTATTGCAGCAATCAGCCTGATTTATGTCTGCCTGTCAGACTACATGCTCTATGTTTCAGGCCCGTGGCTGCTGAAATTCGGCCTTTATTACGGAAACTTCTTCATCGGCGCGGTTTCGTACATGTTCATGCACATCTCGCCCGCGCACCTGATCGGAAACATGATTTCGCTCGCCCTGATAGGCATTGTTGCCGAACAGAAGCTCAGAATAAAAGATTATTTCGCGATATTTTTCGCCTCCGGCATTGTCTCGGGAATGGTTTTCTTCATAATGAACCCCGAAGTCGTGATTGTCGGCGCGTCCTCTGCAATTGCGGGTCTGATGATGGCGGCTTATTTTGTTGACATAAAGAAAGCCATCGTGGCAAGCCTCGCGTTTGTGCTCATCAGCTCGGTTGTCACGCCTGCGATAATTTCTTACACAGACAGCAGGATTGCCGAGCTTGAAAACAAGCAGTCAGAACTGCTAGAGCAGTTCAATGAAACGAAGAAGGCGGCTGAGAACGCCTCGGCCCACAACGACATGGCAGCGCAGCAGCAGTATTCACAGCAGCTTGTTGTTATAATAACCGAACTCAACACAACAACGAAAGAAAGCTCAAGCATCAAAT
The DNA here is from genome assembly GCA_043803585.1 of Microcaldota archaeon. Taxonomy (GTDB): domain Archaea; phylum B1Sed10-29; class B1Sed10-29; order B1Sed10-29; family JAJRYS01; genus JAZDJV01. The sequence goes on from JAZDJV010000019.1 coordinate 3,768, forward strand.
CAGGCTCAGAGCGGGAGAAAAAATCACAGACTTCGCCTCTGGTCCACCTGTCAGGCGTGCTGGTGGCCCTGGCGTACATGCTGAGGTTCAGGGGAGACATCGTATGGCAGATGCCGTATCAGCTTGGCTTCTTAAGAAAGCTCTTGAAGAAGCCTCGCAGGAAATCGAAGGCAAGAAAGTGAATAAAATCCAGCAAATCGGAGCCGAGCTGTTCAGAATTTCATTCCATCCAGGCTCGGCTAAGCTGCTGATAGAGCCGGGCAGGCGCCTGCATCTCACCTGGCAGAAGAAAGAGGCGCCTGAGAAAGCCTCGCAGATTTCCATGAAGCTGCGCAAGGAGCTTTCAAACCTTGAGCTGAAAAGCGCGTGCCAGCACGAGAATGATATGGTTTTTGTTTTTGATTTCGGACACAGAAGAATGATTTTGGAGCATTTTTCAGGCGGAAACTTGATTGTCACTGACTCGGAATACAAAATCATCTTCGCGTTCAGGAAAAAGAAATGGAAAGACAGGGAAATTAAGCCCGGAGTTCAATATGTGTTCCCCTCTGACAAGAAAATGCCTGCAAAAGAGAGCTGGGCTCCGTTATCAGGCGAAGTGAAGAGCGTAAACGAAGCCCTTGACGAACTGTACGCAGGAAAAGAGGGCATGAAAGAGAATAAAACGCTGAAAGGACTCCAGCGCAGGCTCGATGAGCAGAATAAAAAATTGCAGCAATACAGGAAAAATGCCGACCAGTACAAAGAAATAGCTGATAAAATTTATGCCAGCTATGATAAAGTAGAGAAAGAGCTTGCACGTTCTAAAAGCGGGAAGACCGTTCTAAATCTGGATTAAAACAATGCTCACACGAGCATTGTCTCGTCAACGACAATGACGTCGCTGACTGCAAAAACAGACTTAAAAGGAACAACTGCCAATCCGTCTTTCTTCATCAAATCCTTGCTTATTTTTGATACATTGCTTGTCTCAACAAGGAATGACTCGATTTTTCCAGACCTTTCGTCAATTGTTATGTCGCTGAGCCTTCCGATTTCCTCGCCTTTGTTCGTGATTATGCGCTTTCCGCCGAGTTGCTTTGCTATTGCGAATTTTTTAGATGCCATTTGTGTTCACCATTCACCGTTGCTGAAGTGATAACGCCAAAAGCCTATTTAAAGGTTTCTAATCAGAAGTTATCTGACGGCAGGCATGCCGAAAATCAAGAAGGCTTATATATGGACAGCAAAAACTACCTTACAGCCCTTAGGCATCAGGGGTATAAAATCTTCGGCCAGCACGAGCACAGCGCAGCCAAGCCCTGCACGTGGCTAAAGAAGTCCCTGAAAGGCCAGGGAACGTGCTACAAGCAGAAATTCTACGGCATC
>JAZDJV010000020.1:0-7781 GCA_043803585.1 Microcaldota archaeon
TTATCTGCTCAATCTGCTCTGAAACTGTGTTGCCTCTCACTGTTTTTCTGACTTTTCTGCCTTTCAGAGTGTCTCTGACGCCTGTGCCGCTTCCGATTACGAGTTTTTTTCTTTCCGTGCTCTGGATGTCTGCCCTCATCGGGAATCCCTGCTTGTCGCTTCCGCCTGTCAGTTTCATTTTGTACCCTGTCAGGCCGACAAGCGCGCCGTCAAACTCCTGTCCGAGGCGCATTCCGTTGAAAGGCTTGCTTTTGAGCTCGTCAATCTCCGTTTGGTAGCACTTTCCGGTCTTCCTTTCCGCTATTACAACTTTCATTTAGTTTCACCCTTTTTAAGTTATTATTATGAAATGCCTTCCTTTTAACGTTTTTTTATGCTCCTAATCTCTTCAAGCAGTTCAAGAACGTCCCCCTTTACTATGTCCCGCAGTTTGTATATCTGGTCAACCGGAACTGAAGTGTACAGGATGCTGCCCTCTTCAAGGCCCCTGCCCACTGTCGCGCCGTCAATTGATATCGCGACCTGCCTGCCCTTTTCAGCTTTGTCAATGGATTCATTTTTGTCCTGTATGCTTTCAATCCTGCCGATGTCCTCTCCTTTTTCATTCATAATCGGATATTTCGGTTTGAGCGTTCCGCCTAGTATTTCAACGCCCACAATGGCTGGTTTGCTCATTCTGAAAATGCATCCGGGCAGGATGTGCATCTTGGCCGGATAAACGTAGGAAACAAGCTGCTCCTCTTTCTCGCGTTTCTTTTCCCCCTGCGCCCATTTTGCGTACTCCTCTTCAAGGACGTAAATAATGTCTGACTTGAATATTTTTATTCCAGCTGAATTCGCCTCTGTTTCGGCGTCCTCTTTCACAGCCGTGTTGAACGCAAATATGACGCCAGCGTACCTGTTTTTGATTTTGACGCCCTCGGCTTCAATGACATCCTTTTTCGTCACGACACCGACGTCGGCCCTTCTTACGGGGATGTTTTTCTTGGCGAACAGATTTGCAATCGCTTCGACCGAGCCCAGAGCGTCGGTTTTTATGATTGCGCCGTCGTTCTCGGTCTCTATTCTTATAGACTTCAGCTCGTTTTCAATCGCCTCAATCGCTTTTTCCTCGTCTTCAACAACGAGAAGCGGCGAGCCTGCAATGGCTTCTTCAAGCCCAGGCGCAGCGATTTTTATCCCCGCAGCGGCGTAGACCTTGTCAATGTTCTTGAATTTCTTCTTCGGGTCCCTTATTTCCTCAAGAGGCTGGGGCTGGAGAAGGGCGCGTATTTTTGTGATTATCACGCCCTGCTTTCCCGCAACGGCGATTTTGTCGCCGACTTTTATGCAGCCGTTGTCAATTATCGCGTCAATGGTCATTCCGAGGCCTGCGGTCTCCTTTGCTTCGAGAACCGTGCCTTCTGCAGGCTTTTCATTTTCTGTTTCAAGCCTGTGGGCCATGAACTTCTGCGCAAGGCCCGAAAGTATCACAAGAAGCTCTGATATGCCCTCGCCCTTTTTGGCCGATGTTGGGATTATCACAATATGCTTTGTCATGTCTTCAACGCGGTCGTACCTGTCTGAGTTAAGATTTTCGCTGCCAAGCTGGCCGATTATTTCGTATATTTTTTCGTCAAGCCTTTCCTTCACGAAATCCCTCTGGCGGCTTATAGAATCTGAAAGGAATTCGTGCTTTTCGTCGTGCTGCCAGCCGTCAATCAGGTCAACTTTGTTTGCGGCGATGACAAAAGGCGTTTTGTACATCCTCAGTATTTCAATAGCCTCTTTTGTCTGCGGCTGAATGCCCTGCTTGATGTCGATTACGAGCACGGCAAGGTCGGCTATTGAGCCGCCCCTTTTTCTGAGGCTTGTGAATGCTTCGTGGCCCGGCGTGTCTATAAACAGCAGGCCCGGTATTGTAAGCTTGATTTTGTACTTGTCAAGAAGCTCCCCGCATTTTTCTTTTATGGTCTTCGCGGGAATGAATGAAGCCCCGACGTGCTGTGTTATAGCGCCTGCTTCGATCGCGGCAATGGCCGAGCCGCGGATTCTGTCAAGTAGGGAAGTCTTTCCGTGGTCTACATGGCCTAAAACGCACACTATCGGCGATCTGACTGTCATTTTCAGCACCCTGAGAATTAGTCCTTGGTTCTTTTTTTATTCAGCCTCAACTTGGTTCTGTTTTAGCAACAGAACTGTCATCACCGAGGACTAATTTATTAAATGGAAATCAAACTTTGAGAAGCTCGATTACCCTTTCAACCATCAAATCAACTGGAGCATCCAGCTCACCCTCAGGAAGTGGAACTTCGTCATATTTCAGCGTTTTCAGCTTCCCAAGATTTTTATAATATTCAATCAAAGGAGCTGTCTGCTCCATGTAAACATCAAGCCTGTGTTTTATTGACTCTTCTTTGTCGTCATCCCTCTGGTACAGGTCTCCGCCGCATTTGTCGCAGATGCCTTCGTACCTCGGCTTTAATGTCAGTATGTTGCATATCCAACCGCATTTTTTGCATATCCTTCTTGAAGAAAGCCTGCGTATCACGATTTTGTCGGGAATATCAATGCAGACCGCGACATTAATCGGCGAAAATTTTTCAAGAATCTCTGCCTGCGGTATCGTTCTCGGATAGCCGTCAAGAATGTACCCGTTTGAGCAGTCAGGCTCGCCCACCCTTTGCTTGACAATCTTGTTTGTGATGTCATCAGGGACAAGATTTCCGGCTTCCATAAACTTTGTAACCTGCTTCCCAAGTTCAGTGTCTTTTTTCATTTGGTCTCTGAAAATGTCGCCCGTGCTTATGTGCGGTATGCCCAGCTTTTTGGAAGCTCTTGAAGCATACGTGCCCTTTCCTGAACCAGGCGGACCGAGGAAAACAGCGTTAACCATTCAGTCATTTCTCCGTCATTTCTTTTTCTTGGTTATCCACTTCATTTTCAGAGGCCTGCGCTTCATCATGAAGTTTCTGTCGCATTTCGAGGAGCAGAAGTAGTATCTGTCCCCGGTTTTCAGGCAGTAAATCTTTCCCTGCCCCTTCAGTATGTTCATGCCGCAGAATGTACATTTCATTTATTTCACCTTCTGTTTAGCGCCCTCTTATAGGCTTTGCCTCTGATTCTGTGTCAATCAGCATCAGTATGTCGTCAACCTGAACAGGGCCCTTGACGTTTCTTCTCATTATTCTTCCTTTGTCCCTGCCGTCAAGAACTTTGACCATGACCTGCCAGATTTCGCCGTATGAGCCTGTTTTTGTGATTACGTCAACAACCAGTCCGGGTACTGCATCATCCATGATTCAATCACCTATTTTTTCATGTCCTCAAGCTTTTTTGTTATTGCAGCAACAGCGTCCTTTGCGTTGCCCGGTTCTGTTATTGCGATTGCGCTTGTGCCGACTTCGATTCCCGCGGCCACGCCGAGGTCCTTCTTTGTCGGAACAAATGCGTAAGGTATCTTTTTCTCGTCGCACAGTATGGGCAGAAAAGCCACAACTTCAGGCGGCGTCACGTCTTCCGCGACCACGACGAGCTTTGCGTTCGCCCTTTCGATTGCTTTTGTAGCTTCGTTCACGCCTTTCTTGATTTTTCCGCTTTCCCTGGCAGAGCTCACCGCTTTGTAAATCTGGTCCGCAAGCTCCTTAGGAACTGAAAATTTAACATATGGACTTGCCATAATGATATTCCTCCTTCAAATACATTCACCGACCGAACCGCAGGGGAGGTTTATATCCTCCCCTTCAGTTTGAGGGTCCTCCGGATTCCCCACCTCGTGGATCGTCCCGATTTCCCAGCAAGGGTCTCCTGCATTTTTCATCAGAGATGAAAAATCAGTGGTTTTCTTCTATTTTTTGAAGTTTATAAAGAGTATTATTGATAGCTGTTATGCTATTGCTTCAATAGATGTGACAAATCTTGGTCCCCTACTTTTTATTTCGCGAAGTTCGGCAGGCGACAAACATTCCAAATGTAATTCAATGGCTTCTCTTAAATTAGCAATAGCTTCTTCTGCCGTGTCTCCCTGGTCAGCTATGTCTAAATCAGGACACCAGGCTGAAAAAGAAGCACCTTCTCTAAAAACAACTACAGAAAAATTTACACATTCCATCCATGTCACCCCACACCACTAACAACATCTTCGTTGTTATTAACGAAACGAAAGGTATATAAAGGTGAGTAAGTTAAAACTATAACTATAACATAAGGTGATAATATGAGAAATGATCCTTTAGATACCCTATTCGTCAGGGGTGATGAGGTAAATCGCGAACTTTTAAGCAGCATCCTTACTAGATACGTTCGTTTGGATGAAAAGGGCAGAATATTCCCACTTTCTCAGTTTTACTCCGAAACAAATAAAAATAGAGTAATAATCGCTCTTTTGTCAAGGAAGGCCATTTCACTGAAAACAGGCACAGAAGAAAGTATCTCTCCCTCTGAGCTAGGTAAGTTAATTGACCTTCCAGATGGTTCTCTTAGACCTACTCTACGAGAACTTGTTGACGAAAAGCTTGCAGACGATGAGAATAGCAGATACAAAATATCTTCTCATGCAGTGCGAAGATGTTCTGAGATTTTAGAAAAGAAAAAAACGTCTGAGGAAGCTAAAACTATGAAAACATTTTCCTCCAAAATAAAAATGAAAGATGCAATCTTAGATGTGGTTAGACAGGGGGGTTTAGATGAACCCAAAGCGGCGAAAGAAATCTACCAGATGGTTATTCAACGAAGACCGGGAACCATCTATAATGCTATGTATAAAGTGTTAATAGATATGATTAAAGAAAAGACAATTACTCGGGAAGAAAAGAATGGGGCTTGGGTTTACAAGGGGGCAAAAACATGAAACTCCCGATTGTTTCCGGAAAAGATGTTGCAAAAGTGCTTCTAAAAGAAGGTTTTATATTGAAAAAACAAAAGGGGAGCCGTATGCATTTTATCAAAGAACAAGAAAGTAAATTACTTCATGTTGATGTTCCTATCCACGGCAATAAGGATCTAAATACAACTGTCTTGATGTCAATTATGCGTCAGTCAGGTTATTCTCGAGACGATTTTATAAAATTATTTAGATAAATAGCGTTATTCCACGAAAGTCGGGCTCTTGCGGGCCTTCCTGTCCGCGGCCTCAATGTTCGGCCAGGTCACTGTGGCGTTGTTCTTCCTCACGCCGAGGTCCCAGATGAGCTGCTTGATGCCTTCTGCGCTGATTCCGCGCTTCTTCAACGCCCTGATAGTGCCCAGCTTGGGGTCGTCCCATCCTGTGTAAGCGCCGTTCTTGATGCCGTTGTGGATGGCGGTTTTTGACATCACGACTTCCTCAACGTTTATTTTCCCTGTCACAACCGTGTGCGGATAGCTCCAGCCGAAGTGCTTGTAAAGATATCTCTGCTGATGCTCTGTGAAATCAAGGTCTCGACCCCTGATTATGTGCGTCACTCCGCTGAGATGATCGTCAATAGATGAGTTGAAATTGAGAAGAGGCCAGACGTGTTTTCCTTTCACGCGCGGGTGCTCTGGATTGTCAATTATTCTGAGCCCTGGCCAGTCGCGCAGAGCTGGATTCGGGTCTTTCAGGTCTGTTTTGACCCTGTAAACTGCCTCGCCCTCTTTGTAGCTGTGGGAAAGCATCTGCTGCCATCTTTTCAGCTGCTCTTCTGAAGGCAGAGATCTGCACGGGCACTGCCTTCCGTGTTCTTTTAGTCTGCGGAATTCCTCTGTGTCGCAGACGCACACATATGCGTTTCCCTGCTTCAGAAGCTTTTCAGCGTATTCATAATAAATGTCAAGCCTGTCGCTCGCGTACAGCACTTCGTCCGGCGCGATGCCGAGCCATTTGAGGTCTTCAATCGTCCATTTGTACGCTTCTTTGAGCGGTTTTTTGACTTTCGGGTCAGTGTCGTCAAATCGCAGGATGTATTTCCCCCTGTACTTGCTCACGTAGAACCAGTTCAGCACAGCCTGTCTGGCGTTTCCGATGTGGATTGCGCCGTCAGGATTCGGGGCCATGCGCATCACGACTTTTCCTTTCTGCGCGTTTTCAAGCTCAGGCAGATCCCTGCGCTCTTCGTCGCGCTTTTCAAGCATCTCGGGCCAGTTCTTCAAAATCTGCGCTTCAATGTCCTCAAGCGCCATTGCGTTCACGCGCTTCAGGGTTTCGCCGATTTCCTTGCCGAGCTTTGCCATGCTGGCCTTTGTTTCAGGCGCCTCGCCGATGACCCTGTTGAGCACTGCGCCTGCCATTGCTTTTCCGCTGTGCTCAAGCGCGTTCTTGAGCGCGTGCTTCAGAATAAGTTCGGATGTTTTCACAGCAGTCACCAGCAAATCAGATTCCCATTCTCTTCTTGATGTATCCGAGCGCCCCGCTTTCCATCGGAATTGCGGGCACTTCGAGCTCTTTCATGGCCCGCGCAATCTGCTTCTCCGAGCCGATGAGCTTCACATAGTCAATGAGATTCTCCATCGAGCGCAGGTCGACCCTGCACTCCTTGTAATCGTAAATCTCGCCCACCCATAGCACGCTGAAGACTGGTTTTTCAAAAATAGCCTCAAGTATGTCGCACAGCCCGTCGAAATTGTCCACGGTCGTGAACACGACATCCCTGTCCTGCAGATATTTGTCCTTTTTCGGCGACTTGTAAGTGAAAATCGTGTGCTCTTTCTTCTGCGGATGGGTCATCATCACGTGCCTGACCCTGATTATTTCGTCCTTCCCGAACTTCTCCTTGCCGTAATAAATGTCTTTTATCAGAGCCTTGTTTCTGAGCTCCGCTCCCTTCTCAAGAATCTTTTTCTTCGCGCCCTCAAGATCGTCTGTCCTGAGCTCGACAACCTGCTCTTTCATGATTAAGAATTAGTGATTTGATGTTTATAACGCTTATTTTGAAACAAGCCCTAACTGATTTTAACTGGTCGGTTAAACTTGGTAAAACTCAATCGGAGCTAATGCTCCTCAAACTTTTAACTAGTTTTCTGTTAACCTGGTTGAAACTAGTTAAAATCAGCATCAAGCAGAAAAATCATAAAAAGGCGCGCGCGCAGAAACAGCGCATGAAGCTGTATTTGGACGCGTGCATATGGATTGATTTTTTTGATCCTGCCCGAGAAAGCCATACTAAGGCAAAAGAACTTTTTGAATGGGCTGAGACGAACAAGTGCCTGATAATCGTGTCCAAGGTGCACCTGAGAGAAATGCGCGCAACAGGAAACTTTTATAATTTTGTGAGAGCCAAAGATGACTTGTTCAGAAAAGGGATGTGCTGCGGCGTTAGTTACTCAGAAGAAGATTTTCAGATTGCCATGAGGCACAATGAGCGCTTTCAAATGGGCCATTCAGACTGCCTCCATCTCGTCATTGCCAGAAAAGAGAAGGCAAAGCCTATAAGTTCTGACCTTCATTGGAAAGAAATAGGAAGTGCGTTCGGAACAAGAGTCTATGATTACGAAGATTATATGGAGGCGAAGGCATAGGTTTATATGCCTGTATTTCCAGCGTAATACAAGTGATTTCAATGCAAAACGAACTTTTGGTGCCCACAAGCGTCCGGCTCCCGGCAAAGCTGAAAGACGAGGCGGAGACACTTGTAAAAAAAGGGTATTACGGAAACTTTTCTGATTTGATTACGGCTGCGCTCAGGGACGAAATAAAGGAGCATAAAATGCTCAGCTCTTCTGTAAAGGACGTTAGAGAAATAAGAGCGAAAATATGGGGCGATTATATGAAAAGAGCGGGCGGAAATTCCAAGAAAGCTGCCAGGCTGATGTACGAGGAAGACCTGAAAGCGTGCGACGGTAATCCT
>JAZDJV010000021.1:0-3679 GCA_043803585.1 Microcaldota archaeon
TCACAAGCGCGCCGTAGCCCACGACCTGCGATTTATCGCCTGTTATGTCCCCGCTTGTCATGTATTTCAGGAGCTCGGCTTTCTTGGCTCCGACTGCCCTGGCGTATTCAATGGTTGCGGCGACAGGACCAGGCCCGCACATTGAGATATTCTCTGATTTAATTGCGCTGTAAAGCCCCCTTGAGTCCAGGCCGGCGATGCATCCGATGGCTGTCATGTCGTTTCTGTACGCCCTGTCATACGGAACGTAATGCGAGAAATCGGTGGAAGCAATCACAACGTGCTTGACGGGGTCAAGAACCTGCGCGAGCTTTTTTCCGAGCGCAGCCATGCTCTTCTGCGACTGGTCCATCACGCAGACGGGAAGAATTTTGAACTTTTTCCTGCTTTTCTTCGAGATTCCGTAGACATACTGCAGGAACGGAACCTGCACTTCGGCCGAGTGCTCGTATATGTGGGCCGAAGTGTCAGCCACAAAGAGATTATCGGCGATTTTTGAAGCGAGTTTATTGTCTATTTCAACAGAGCCAAGAGGAGTTTTCCATTTCCCCTCAGGAAAAACAGAAATACCTGGTCCGTCTCCGCTGTGGTTGGGCCCGATAATCACAAAAGTCTCGTTCGCAGGCCTGTTGTCTGCGAGGGCTCTGTAGGTGTATGCTGCAGTCCGGCCCGAATATGTGTATCCGGCGTGCGGAACAACAGCCGCAGCTATGAATTTTTTCTCGCCCATTTTTTTGGGCTTTCCGCACAAAGAAAAACAGGATTCAATTTCAGAAACAAGCGCGTTCTTTTCAAGAGAATAAAACTGCCCGGCAACAGCAGGCTCCCTCATCATGGCTTATCGACCCCGGCCCCTGCCGCCGCCCCTTCGGTCACCGCGGTCCCCGCCGCTTCTGTTGTCTCTTTCCCATCTTTTCCCTCTTTCTTCAGCCTGCTTTTCCATGGCCAGTTTCTCATCTTCTGTCAGGCTCCTTCTTTCGGCCTTTGACTCGAAGTCCTCGGTTGTCTTGTCAAACTGGCTGTCCTTTTCAATCACTCCCCTGATTTTCAGGCACTCTCTTGCGAGAAGCCAGTAGGTGAGGGCCAGGGATTTCTTTCCCTTGTTGTTTATAGGTATGATATAATCAATATTCTTTGTCAGGTTGCTTGTGTCGCACAGCGACAGGACAGGTATCTTCGCGGTCACGGCCTCTTTTATCGCCTGCCTGTCTGCAGGCGGGTCTGCGGTCACTATGAGCTTCGGCTCAAGGAAATTGTCGTTTCCCGGGTTTGTCAAAGTGCCGGGCACGAATCTTCCTATGACACTCATAGCCCCTATCGCTTCTGCGAACATTTTTGAGGGCTTCTGGGCGTAGTTCCTTGCGGCAACTACGAGCACTTCCGAGGGCTCGTATCTTGATATGAATTTTGAAGCGGTAATTATCCTGCTGTTGAGCATTGCTATGTCAAGCACGCACAAGCCGTCGTTTCTGCACTTGTAAATGAATTTTCTCATGTCGCCTGACCTGTATTTCGAGCCTATATGGACCCCGGCCTCCAGGTACTTCTCGAGGGGAATCAAAGTCTTCAATTCAGGCGCCTTTGCTTCCGCTGCAATTTCTTCATTTGCATTGTTTTCTTCTTTCAATTTCAATCAACCTCTTTGTTTTTGCTTCGCGCTCCTTCCCTTCAATTCCGATTTTCATCATCGGCAGGTTCAGGCCGACGCACAGGTCAGCCAGGGCGTCATCCATTGTTTCGCCCGAGCGGTGCGACATCACGCACGCGTATTTATTGTTTTTTGCGAGCCTCACTGTTTCATAAACGCCTGAAAGCAGGCCCGCCTGATTCGGTTTTATTATTATCGCGTTGCACGCTTTTATTTTTATCCCCGCTTCGAGCCGCTTTTTGTTTGTCGTGAACAGGTCGTCCCCGCACACAAGCACGTTCGGAAACTCCTTTGCAAGCTTCGCGTGCGACTTGAAGTCATCTTCATGAAACGGGTCTTCGATGTAGTAAATGTCATAGTTTCTTATCATTTTAGATATGTTCTCGTAATGCTGGGCAGGCGTGTAAGTCTTCCCTTCGTACCTGTATTTTCCGCTTTTCCAGAGCCCTGAAGCGGCGACATCCACTCCGACGGCGATTTCAACGCCCTCTTTCGCGGAAACGTCGCACACGGCAGACTCAAGCGCCTGCAGCGCGGACTCATTGGACATTTTTTTGACAAACGCGCCCTCAAGGTCGCGCTTTTTCGCGCCGAGAAAGGCTCCGGTCTTCTTGAGCACTTTCTTGTTGATCTCGACGGCCTGCGCAATCGACGCCGCGCCAACCGGAATGCTCAGGAATTCCTGGAAATCCGTTGACTTCTGCCCCGAATGGGACCCGCCGCCTATGCACACGCCGAGGAGGACAGGAATTCTGTTCCCGCCGAGATACTCATACAGTGATTTTTTGAGCTCGCTTGCTGCGGTTTTTGCGCACGCAATTGAGACTGCGGTTGAAACAGCGCCCCCGATTTTTCCGAGGTTTTTTGTGCCGTCCACCTTTGTTATCATTCCATCAATTTTCTTCTGGTCTGTTATCTCAACGCCCAGAAGCTTCGGAACAAGCTTCTTTTCGGCCTGTTTTATCAGCTTCGCGGCAGGCGCGGGAAGGAACACAGCCTCGCGCTTTCCTGCGGAAGTTCCGGCAGGGGAAGACGCTGTTCCCTTTCCGTTTTTTTCTGTCGTTACAGTCGCCTCGACCGTGTCCTCATTTTTTGAGTTTTTGATTTTTTTGAGCTTGATGCTTGTAATACCGCTCACTCATTCACCTGCAAACATTATCGGTTTTTGTATTTCAGTATGTCTTTGATGAAGTCCTTGTGGGACAGCAGCATTCTTCTGCAGCAGTACCTCTTTATGTCAAGAGAGTCCATGACTTTGCCCGGCTCTTCGCCTTCCTGCACTCTCTTTGAGTATTCTTCCCACGCCTGGGCAACCGGTTTTCCGCAGCTGAAACATCTGATAGGTACAATCATTTTTAATCACCTGAAAGACTTGGTCGGCTTTGCCCTTGCCCCCTTTCTTAGGAACTTCTTCGGTTCTTTTGACCTCGCGTCGTCAATTATCAGCGACCTGTCGTAATCATGATACTTTTTCTTCAAATCCGCGCTTCCGCTCCACGCGACAAGCGCCTTGCCTATTGCGGTTCTGCAGGCATACGCCTGGCCCATTACCCCCCCTCCGTTTATGTTCGCCTTGATGTCTATGCTTTCGTAGAACTTCGGGCCGAGCACTTCTTCAGCCATCATGATAGGCTCCTGCAGAGCTTCTTTTGCGGCCTGCGGCTCGAAAACGTCAAGCGCCCTTCCGTTTATCTTTATCATGCCCTTGCCGTCCTTGATTCTTACTCTTGCAATAGCCATCTTCTTCCTGCCCTTTGTGAGTACGATTTTGCTTTTCAGTTTCTTTTTTTCGGTCATGTGTATTCAATCCCCGTGCAAAATTTATTCATCCCTTCCATCCGAGCGCCTTGCACAGCTCGTCGACTGTCATGTGCTTTTTGTGAATGTCAGCCAGCTCGCAGATTTTTTCCGCCTTACCCTCAAATTCCTTCGGCACGCCTATGTACGCCCTGAATCTGCCGAGAGCGTCCTTTCCCCTGCTTGATTTCCAGGAGAGCATTCCGCGGACAACTTTTCTGAAGAAAAGGTCCG
>JAZDJV010000022.1:0-3772 GCA_043803585.1 Microcaldota archaeon
GATAAAAGAATTAGAAAATATTAAAGAAGAAAAAGTAATAAGGAAAGAACGGTTTCATACTAGAGGTGGTAACTATGTTATGCATACCTCATCGCAGTTTAGTATGTTATTATCAGTGCTTGAAGCGAACGGACTTGCAAAAGTTGAGAGAGACAAGATACAGAAAGTAAACAAAATCCGATTAACTTCACAAGGTAGAGAACTCGTCGACAAATCCCTGAAAACCGGCTATTTGGAGTGGCCTGAGCCGAAGCCCTTGTTCAGATTCAAGAGCAGCGCAGAGAAAGAGAAATGGCTGAAGGAAAGAGGCATAAAAGTAAAATCTCTCTTAAAGGATTATTAGCAGACGGGCAGGAATAAAAATTGTTTTCTTACAAAACCGCCGATGTGAAATATTTATAAGCGGAGCGAAGGTAATACAAACATGCGAAGACTGGCGGTATATCCGTTTTCAGTTATAAGGCAGAACTGCGCAGCGCTGGCAGTGGCGTTCATCCCGCTGATAATTCTGATAGGCTCGCTTGGCTATCTGACGAATGATTTTTCAGTGACCGGGCTTGCGAACACCACTGAAAAGTATCTCGGAGCCAATCTGGCGCTTTCGGCGTCAGACATAAAACAGTATGACAACATAGGCGGAGAGGGCATCATTCCGCTCATAAGATTCGGGGCGATTACAAAAGGGATAACGCCGGACGACTTCAGGTCAATGGTTGAATTCACAAACCCGTTCATGATTGTAATCTTCATGTCGGTGCTGGCAGCTTATCTGTGCTACGCTGTCGTGTCGCGGATTGTGTATGATCTTTCAAGGGGCGAGCAGTCGTTCGGGCTGAGGGGCCTGAATTTCTCGTCAGTCGCAATCTCAATAATCGCTGCCATTGTTTTCATAGGGCTTTCTTCATTTGCAATGCAGGGATTCCAGCTTGTGATTATGCTTAACATATGCGTGTTTTTCGTGCTGGCAATGCCGCACGCGGCCGCAGGCGAAAACTTCGGCGAATGCTTCTTCAAGGCTTTTGATTACCTCAGGTTCAATCTGAGGGGCATTATCGAGATGTACCTCATCTGCCTCGGAGCCGCAATAGCCATACCAATCGGCCTGCTCATAGTTTTTCTGTTTCCGCTGAGCTCGCTTAACAGCAGCGCAGCGACTATAGCTGCCGGTTTTATAATGTCAGTGTTCGCAATAGGATTTGCACTGTTTTACCAGTTCACCGTGTGCTCAAGGACGTGCTATGAATTTTCACGGCCCGTGACCGCGAGAACAAACGCATACAGAACAAAACTGGCGAAAAGAGTGAAATAAAAGGAGAATGACGGCGATGATAGGAAAAGGCGCGGTTGTATTCCTGATTTCAATTGTATCATGGTTTGTAGGCGCAATCCTGGCTTACAATGCTGTGACAGTCCAGCAGGCTCTGCCTGCTGAGCTTTTCATACTTTCGGGGGTAACTTCAGCCATTCTTATGTCCGCCATAGTCTTCGGATTCGGCTTCATGTTCTTCGGCCTTTCATCGCCGCTAATAATGTTCTTTTTGGGGATTGAACAGGGGAATAACGGCCTGCTGACCAGCTTCACTGCTGGGATGGGCCTGACTGCGGCTTCTGCGTTCCTTATGTCATTTGCAAGCGTATACCTCGGGATGGCGCTGTTTGACGACCTGACAAACAAAGAATCGCAGTTCAAGCCGGCCATGAAGTTTTCGGCTGTTCTTATCGCAATTGCAGTGGCTATCGCCGTCGCGGTTGACCTCAAACTCGTGTAACCGGCTGATTTGCCCCTGAAAGGTGGTAACACAAAAAACGAGCATTTATATACCTGCACCGCAACTATATTAGCACAGACCTTTTTTCCAGAATGCGTCACCGTTGTTTTGGGGGGCTTCGGCCCCTCTCTTTCTATTAAACTTTTTACTGTTGTGGAAGCGATGCGCTTCTGCAGCCCCGATATTCGCTTCGCTCATCATGTGTTTCGCATCGCTTCCTGCTAAAAAAGTTTAATCAAAAACGAACATCAGGTGATCAGAAAAAAAAGTTTAGTCAAAAACAATACTATCTGGCTTGCAGCAAGCGAAGCTTGCGCTATTGCCGCGAAAATACAAAAATAGAGATAAAATGAACGGGGGACAAGGGAAAGCCCTTATCCGCCGATTCTGAACATCTTTGTTCCGCACTTAGGGCATATTCCCTTTGTTGCTTTTTTTCCGTTCTTCATTGTAACTTGAGTTGGTTTTTCCATTGTCTGTTTTTTCTTGCATTTAACGCAATATCCTATAACATCTGCCATAATTCTGCCTCCATGGGTTTCTTCTGATTTTAAGTTCGCAAATGAGATTTATATTGCTATCGTTCCTTAAATTTGGACATATGAAGGTCAAATTCGCGCCCGACGTGCAGGAAATTGCGACAGAACTGCTTGAAAACCTGCCTGAGCTCTGCTTCATTGACCAGTCGAGAATCACTTACATGAGGAGCTATGACTCAAAGGCGAACGCGATTGCGCGCATATGGGAGCTTCCACGCATCTGGCAGCAGGCTCTTGAGATTGAGCCCCATTATGTGATTGAAGTCCTGTCCCAGCATTTTGACAAAATGCCGCGCGAAGAGCAGGAGCAGACCATAATCCACGAGTTCCTGCACATCCCGAAAAAGTTCAGCGGGGCGCTCGTTCCGCACAAGTGCTTCGGCAAAATCCGCGTGGGCAGAAAAGAAGTCGAGAGGCTGCACGGGATGTATAGAGAGAAGAAAAAGATAACGGGCAGATAAAATCCGCGCCAGCTCTATGCCTTATATTCGGCAAAAGGCATAAGATAAACATGTCATCCCTTCCTGATTTTGACGAGAAAGAAGAGCCTGTAAACAGGAGCGAAGAGCACAAATTCAGGGTCAAAATAATTTTTGAATTCATGAAAGCCGCTCAGGCTTCGGGCTCAAACATTTCAATTGAGGAGCCAGAGTATCAGGACCCCGTAAACCAGTTCAATCCGACCCTTTCAAAGGCAGACATATCTTTCAAAGACAAGCTGGGCCGGATGTTCGGAATATGGCATATGCCGCTTGTTTATTACCCCGCAGACGAAGGCGCCGGCTACATAATCCCGGATTTCCTGGTGCTGAAAGACAGCGCCCTTCTGTACAGAGTGGACGGCACGTTCACAAAAATGCTCGCAGCCCACGAATTCCTTTCAAGCTCGCAGATCAAGGACCTTGCGAACCGGCTGCTCGCGAAAAAGAACAAGGTGAGCATCGCGATGTTTGTGAAAAAAAACTACGCCCGGAAGGATTTGAACGACATAAAAAACGCGGCTTTCTACCTTCAGCCCGACAATCTGATGATTGTTTCTGAGAAATACCTGAAGCCCGAGATAAAGGGGAGCCTGCCGATAAACGCGGTTATTGCTGAAAATGTGGACATGAACACTGTAAAGTTCAGGCAGGCTGTTGAAAAACTGCTGTGGTCCAGAAACTTTTGAATGCCTGAGAGAAAACAGTTTGGTTTTTTTCTTTTGACAGTTTAAGAAGAAAGCGCCTTGACTCTTTTTTTGATCTCTTCGATGGACAGCGCCGTCGTGGCGAGCGGAATGTTCTCGACTTCGGCTATCTTCAGAGCCACTTTGTCGACTTCTGAAACGTTGTGCAGAATGACAATGGACGGCTTGAGCTTTGTGACCCTTATCGCGACCATCGGGCTCCTGCCCATCGAAACCTGGTCAAAAATAAGCGCCCTTTCTGTCGTTGTGCCGTATATTTTTATGAACTCGTCGGCAGG
>JAZDJV010000023.1:0-2063 GCA_043803585.1 Microcaldota archaeon
TAACAGAGGGTATCTCATTCAACAGAGAATATGAATTGCTCCTGTTTTTCAGGCGCATGTTTGAAAAGAAGAGGCTTTCACCTGAAGAAAAGAAGCTTATGAAACTGATAAAGAAATACAGCGACATCAAGACTTTCATGCTTGTCGAAGAGTTTATGATTTACAAATGGCGCGTCATCCGCTTCCTGCGCGCAATCGGCGACGTGCGCGTGAACATGGACAAACAGTCAATTGTACAGTTTGTCCAGTGGGCTGCGAAGAAGACAGGCATGAAGGAGAAGACAATCTACGACCAGTTCATGCTTTTCCAGGCCATGCCGAGCTACGCCCCGTCATACTCGATTTTCGGAATGAAGCTCAAGGCCATGCACGAAAAGCTCAGAAAGCAGGGCCGCGCAGATGAAATCGTTAAATTCAACACATACGCCGCGTCAATCGGATTCCCTGCGCAGACGATTTACGAGAAGAAGCTGAGGAAGAAATTCGGGCTGTGACTCCGATTCAGATTATCTAGTTTAAACGGGTTAAAACCGGCGTGCGTTGGAAAAGTGATTTAAATGACAAAAGAGCAAAGAAAGCAGGTGTTTAAGATGACGGAAGAAAACATAAACATTGACGCAGGAAAGGCAAGCACGATAGTCAAAAAATACATCGCAGATACTTACGGAAACCTCGGCAATTTTACTTTCAGACTGAATTCTATTTCAAGAAACACTGACCAGAATGTCTGGATAGTTAAATGCGAGGTTTATGCGACTGCCAAGGACACAAAACCGACGCAGTACACAATCAAGGTTAATGTAAAAACAAGCGAGATTGTGAATATAGAGTCCGGGAAGGAGTAAGCATGCCTGCAGACAAAATGCAGAGCGCTATAAGGCACGGGGTTGTCATAGATACTAATGTTCTTTTTGATTACCTTGTAGGGCTGTATATTAAAAACAGCCAGACGCCTGCGCCTTCAGATCTGAAATCAGATCCTGAAGATTTTAAGATTTTGGACAGAATCCTGCCTCTCCTCAGCCTGAGCATAACGCCGCACGTTTTAACAGAAACTTATGCTCTCCTGAAAATCAGGCACAAAACCCGCGCAAAAGAAATAATGAAAAACGGGCTGAATTATCTCTTAAAAATTTCGGAGATTAACGTCCATAAGGACAGCATCCTTCTTCACTCCCTGTTTGAAGAAGTCGGAGTTGCCGACACCGCATTAATCAACTGCTCCGAAAAAGAGAAATATTATGTTCTGACAGATGAAAAAGAGCTGAGGGGCAGAATGGAGTCCAGAAACATGAATGTTCTCGGGCTGGACAATCTTTACGCCTTCTACTATAATTTGCCGGGCCCTGCTTGAAGCCATATGAACTGTTTTTTCAGATAAGCGCAGGGGCTATAATGTTAAATAGGCGCGGAACCCTAGATAATTCTGAGTTATATGGAAGAAGTACAAATGAAAGAAAAATTGCAGGATTTGATTAATTACTTCCATAACAATAAAGAAGAGTTCAAAAAAGAAGCCAATACTAAAACTAAATTAATTGAGCCGCTTTTTGAAATATTGGGCTGGGATAGAAGAGACCTTGAGAAAGAGGCATCAGCCAGAAGAGGTGAAAAAGGCGGCCTCGTTGATTACTCCTTTAAAATAGGTGACAAAATTGCCTTTTTCTTGGAGGCCAAAGCAGTCGGAGTTTCATTGGATAAAGAGGCGGACAAGCAGGCAGTTTCTTACGCATTATCCAAAAGAATTCCCTTTGCAGTTTCCACTAATTTTGAAGAGCTGAAAATATTTTGTGTAGAACAAAAAGGCGCTCTGCAGAATAAATTCAGGGTGTTCAGCAAGCCGGAGGATTACATAGAACGGCTTCACGATTTAATGCTTCTAAGCAGAGAGAGTTTTGAGAAGGACGAAACTCTAAAAATGGCGGCAAGCGAAGGGAGATTAAAGGAAAGAATAACGATTGACCAGGTGCTGCTTGACGATTTGATGGAAATACGAAGGAAGATGTTCTATGAAATCGAGAAAAACCATCCTCAAAAGTACGAGCCGAACGAAAAAGACGAGT
>JAZDJV010000024.1:0-6835 GCA_043803585.1 Microcaldota archaeon
ATGACGCCGTCCCAGTCAAAAATAACCGCCTTAATCTCCATGGTTTCAGCGCCTACAGTATCAAAATTATTTGTTGATTTCAAACAAAAACAGCTTCTCGAAAAACAGCGGCTTCTCTTTTACAATGCGCCACTTCAGCCCGCGCTTTGTCAGGCGCAGTTTTGTCAGCTCGACGCCGTTCTGGGACGAGTTCACAAGCATGGCTTTTCCGCGCGGCTTCAGATATTTCGGCAGATTGTCGATGAATTTGTCGATTAATTCCCTGCCCAGCGCTCCGCCGTCAGTGGACCTGTCCAATTCGCCGATTTTTTCAGAAATAACATAAGGAGGATTGAAGAAAATTCTGTCAAATGTTTCCCTGGCCTTGAATTCGGAAAACAAGTCGCTCTGTATGGCCTTGACTTTGTGTCCGTGTTTTTTCATGTTTCTGATTGTGTTGTCAAGCGCTGTGATGTTCACGTCAGAAGCAGTGACTTCAGCGCCCTGATTTGCGGCGATTATTGAGATAAGGCCCGAGCCGCAGCCCAGGTCAAGAACCTTGTGGCCCTTTTCAGCGTCGACGTGGTCAGCTAGCAAAAAGGAGTCTTCGCGGGGGTCATATACGTTCCTCAGCACCGTGAGCTCCACGTTTTTATAAAAGGTCCGACGCATGTATTTCGTTCTAAATATCAAGCTATATATATGTTTTCGGTGTAATTTTTAGCAGTGCGGAGGCTGATCAAAAATGAAGTCCTATCTGACTATATGGTTCAGCACAGAGGGAAAGCAGCCGATGGATATAATCGACCGGCTGATGGGCATGGGTTTCAGGCCCGTTAAAGGCAACTACGACTTTGTATATGACTGGTCCAAGAAAGCGACAATAGACGAGGCGATCAACCTGACAAACAAAGTGTACTCAAGCCTTAAGGGATGCCATGTTCATTTCAGAGTGGAAACAGATTAAGGCAGTTTTGCCACTTCATTCCGTATCTTGTAGTATGTATCTTCTGCAAAATTAAGCGCATCTTTGGGGCATTCTTTTTGTTTCTTCTCGCTTTCTTTTATCATTATGCCGCCGATAGCCCCGAATCCCGTGACAGGATTTTTAATCATTTCTCCCCTGACGAAATTGAATACCGGCCTTTCTTTCTCTGACATGTCCCGCAGGTATTTTTCTTCCACTGATTTGGCCGCCCTGGCGACTATCGCCGGGGCTTCTCTGCTTTCCAGCCTGGCTTTAATCATTATCTCTCTTCTGGCCATTTCTTCAGTTCTGTTTTTGGCAAGTTTTTCAGCTTCAGCCTGGTTTTGTCTTATGTTCCTTGTAGTTTCATTAAATTTTACTCCAGGAATATTTTCAACTTTTTTTGCTTTCTTCTCTTCAGCAGAAGCTTTTTTTCCTCTCAGCAAGTCGGCCAGCCTGCTAAAAACATTCTTCTTTTTAACGGGAGCCTCTCGCTTAAAAAAGTTCTTTGCCCTGTTGCTAGTATTCTGGCCCATAGTTCTTTTTTTTCTGGCTTCTTGGGCTTCCCGGCGTCTTTCTAAAAATCCCATAACCAAATCTCTCAGCCGGGGCATAAAAACCTGCGCTTGCGGCAACGTAAGGTTTATATATTCCAGTGGAAAAATATTCCACTGGAAAGTGAAATAAGAATGGACTGTGAAACAGCTGTAAAAGAGACGCTGCCGGCCGTGCGCGCCCTGCTCACCAAGGAGCTTCACGACGCAGGGCTTCCGCAGGCCGAGATAGCCGAGAAGCTGGGCATAAAGCAGCCCGCCGTGTCGCGCTATCTGAAGCAGTCAAGGGGGCTCAAGGCCAAGACGCTCATGAAGGACAAAAGCATACGGAAGTTCATAAAAAAATCGGCAGCAGACATAGCCGGAGGCAGAAAATTCGCGTTCTGCAGCGCCTGCAAGACAGTGCGCTCGGCGAATAAATGCTGCGGATAATGATTTTAAGGTGACAATATGGCAGAATCAAAAAGATATTATTTTGACCATTCGGCGACAACAGCGGCAGACCCCGAAGTAGTGAAGGCAATGATGCCTTACTTTTCAGACAAGTTCGGGAACGCCTCTTCTCTCCACAGTTTCGGCAGGGAGGCGAAAGAGGCGCTTGAGAAGAGCAGGGAGACGACAGCGAAGCTCCTTGGCGTGAAACCAAGTGAGATTTATTTCACTTCAGGCGGGACAGAATCGGACAACCTGGCCGTAAAAGGCGCGGCATATTCCGGAAGAGGAAACCACCTGATTACTTCGAAAATCGAGCATCCGGCTGTCACAAAGCCGATGGAATGGCTTTCAAACAACGGCTTCAAAGTCACATTTTTGGGCGTCGACGAGTTCGGCATACTAAATCCTGAAAAAGTCAAAAAAGCAATGGGCGGATTCGGCAAAAAGACGGCCCTTGTTTCCGTTATGTACGCCAACAATGAAATCGGCACAATCGAGCCCATTTCAGAGATAGCGCAGGTGTGCAGAAAGCAGAACGTGCTGTTCCACACTGACGCTGTGCAGGCTTTCGGAAAAGTTCCTATTAATTTCAGCGAGATTGACATGCTCAGCGCCTCTTCGCACAAGATATACGGGCCCAAGGGCGTGGGCCTGCTGTACATCAAAGACGGAGTCAAGATACAGCCTGTTACGCAGGGCGGAGGGCACGAGAGCGGTATTCGGTCGGGCACAGAAAACGTGGCAGGAATAGTCGGCTTTGCGAAGGCGATAGAGCTTGCTTACAAAGACATGGAAAAAGAATCTGAAAGAGAAAAGAAATTGAGGGACAGGCTCATCAAAGGCCTGCTCGCTGTGCCTGAAACATTCCTAAACGGCCACAAGGGGCTCAGACTGGCGAATAACGTGAACATCACCTTCGGAAGAATCGAGGGGGAATCCCTGGTGCTGATGCTTGACCAGAAAGGCATAGCGGCAAGCACAGGCTCGGCCTGCTCTTCGCACAGCCTGAAGCCGTCGCACGTGATAATGGCCATCAACGAGGAGAAGGACCTGGCAGACTGCTCGCTTTCAGTCGAGGAAAAGGCGCACGGCTCGCTCAGGCTGACTCTGGGCAAGAACACGACAGAAAAAGATATTGATTATGTCCTCAGCGTCGTTCCAGAAATCGTGGGACAGCTCAGGAAGATGTCGCCGCTGAAGAAGTGATTTTATGGCCGAGAAAAAAATAATATTTATTTCGGGGTATACACTTCGGGATGTGTTGAAAAGCTGCCCTCATTATATCAAGGAACTGCAGGACCAGGGATTTGAAATTGAAACAGATATTAAAAGTATCAGAAGATTGCGGGCTCAAGGATTTAAAGTTAGGGTAGATGCAGATTCTATTAGTTTAATTGGAAGAAAAGGAGAGATCTTATTCTCAAACTTCCCCTTACCAGGACCTGAAATAACAAAAGAGAGGGCAAGAGAAATTAGAACCAAAATGCGCGAAATTAGGCCGCAAATAAGAAAAGATATAACAAAAAGAGATGAATTTTTAACGCTAAAGGCAGAAAAACAGGCGCTTGAAAAAAAGTTTGGAAAAAACACCAGAAAGAGGCGAAGATGATGGACTACTCAAAAAAAGTTATGGAGCATTTCCAGAACCCGCACAACATGGGCGAGATGCCGGACGCTGACGGCGTCGGGACAGTCGGCAACGTTACATGCGGCGACGTGATGAAAGTGTTCATCAAAGTCAAAAACAACCGCATCGCAGACATCAAGTTCCAGACTTACGGATGCGCCGCGGCCATCGCTACAAGCAGCATGATCACCGATCTGGCCAAGGGAAAAACGCTTGACGAGGCCATGAAAGTGGGCCACAAGAATGTGGCTGACGAGCTTGGCGGCCTGCCGCCGATCAAGATGCACTGCTCAAGCCTCGCCGAAGAGGCGCTGCGCGCCGCGATTGAGGATTACAGGAAGAAGGCGAAGAAATGATCACAGAAAATCAAGCAGTCAGGCTTCTTCACAAATATGAAGTTCCTGTTGAAATTATTTATCACTGCAAGGCAGTGGCCAAGACTGCGATGGAAATTGTTGATGAATGCAAGCTCAAAAATGTTGATAAGCAGAAGCTGAAAATCGCCTGCCTGCTTCATGATATAGGAAGAGTTAAAGTTCTTCGCGATGGAAGCAATCCTGAGTTTGGTTCAAACAGGCACGAGCCGCACAGCGTTGAAATTCTGAAGAAAGAAAAACTGCCTGAAATTGCCGAGATAGTCTCAAAGCACGGGTACATGCTTGCGAATTACACGCTGGATGAGCTCACTATTGAAGAAAAAGTGCTTGCAATTGCCGATTCTTTAAGCAAGGGCGACAAAAGAGTATCCGCTTCTCCAGAAGAAAGGGAGAAAAGGTTTATGAAAAAATATGAAGCTGCCAAAGATTACAAAGCTCTTGAGCAGTTCAAAAAATCAATGCCAATATACACCAAAATCATAAAAGAGTTCGGGCTTAAGTGAGTCTGAGTAAGAATTATAAGCTGCGCTTGAGTCCTAATTCTCATGGAAAAAATAAAAGGCCTGCTCCTGCTCTCCGGAGGGATTGATTCTCCTGTGGCGGGGAAGCTGATGCTTGACAAGGGCATGGAGCTGGACGCTGTCTATTTTGACAACTTCCTGCGCACTGAGAATGACACGCGCGATAGGGCTTTCCAGTCGGCGCGCGCGCTGGGCTTGAAAAGCATTTATGTCGTCAGGCACGCCGAAAACCTCTCTGAATTCGGGAAGCTGGCTGACCAGAAATACGTCTGCGTGTTCTGCAAAAGGATGATGCTCAGAGTTTCAGAGAAGCTTGCTAAGAAAATAAAAGCCGACTGCCTTGTCACGGGTGACAATCTGGCTCAGGTCGCGTCCCAAACCCTGCCAAACATGTTCATCGTGTCATCGGCAGTTTCAATTCCAGTTGTCAGGCCGCTGATAGGCCTTGACAAAAATGAAATCATCGAGTATGCGAAGGAATTCGGGACTTACGGCATATCGACGCAGAGGACGCTTTGCTGCAGATTTGTGCCCTCAAAACCGAGCACAAACGCCTCTTCCGAGCGCATCAAGGCAGAAGAGAAAAACATTAATATTGACTTGATGGTTAACCAGTCAATTAAAGGAATAGAAAAAGTGGCATTGTAGCTTAATAGTCAAAAAGGAGAAAAAACAGAAAAGGCGGCGCTATATCATGTTCATCTGCACAGAATGCAGTCAGCATTACAAAACTTTCAGATATTCCTGCGACTGCGGCGGAGTTTTGATTTACACAGGCGCAGACAGGTACAAATGGAAGCCGAAAGAGCATCTGCAGGGCGTGTGGAGATACCAGTCAATGCTTCCTGTCGCGAAATCAGTGTCAATAGGCGAAGGTTTTACTCCGCTCGTGAAGCGCAGGGACACTCCCCACAAGAACATCTGGATGAAGCTTGAGGGCGACAACCCCACGAATTCTTTCAAAGACAGGGGCTCGACAGTGGTTGTTTCCCACGCGCGCAATGAGGGGCGCAGAATGATTGGCGTGGCGAGCACAGGAAACATGGGCGCGAGCGTAGCAGCTTACGCAGCGTACGGAAATCTGAAGGCCAAAGTTTTTGTGCCTGCCGACACCCCCTCTGAAAAACTGTCGCAGATAAAAGCTTACGGGCCCGAGCTTGTGAAAGTGAACGGAAATTTCAATGACTGCGTTGAAAAGCTCAAGCACGAGTCAATTAACAAGGGCGTTTACATGGCCGAAACCGGCCTGAATCCTTATTACATCGAGGGCGAGAAGACGATCGCTTTTGAAATTTACGAGCAGTTCGGGAACAAAGTTCCCGACAAAATCGTCGTGCCTCTGGGCACAGGCGGGCTCACGACAGCGATTTTCAAGGGCTTTGCCGAGCTGAAACGGCTTGGAATAACGAAAAAGCTGCCGCAGATGATCGGCGTGCAGGAAAAAGGCTGCTCTCCGATCGCCGACGCGTGGAAAGCCGGCACGTATCTTATTAAGCCGGTTGAAAAACCCACGGGCATTGCTTCCGCCATCTTGGTGAAAACGCCGTTCAACGGAAAAAGCGCTCTGCAGGCCATAAAATTGTCAAAGGGAAAAGTGATTTCAATCTCAACAGAAGAAATAAAGCAGGCTGTGCACACGCTGGGAAAAGAGGGCGTGTTTGCCGAGCCGGCTGCTGCGACTACAGCTGCCGCTCTGCCTTACATTGATTTCTCAAACGATGAAAAAGTGGTGCTAATTGTCACGGGCTCGGGCCTGAAGCAGCCTGTTGTTTAAAATATCAGAACTGATATGTCTTTTATGTGAATATTATGCCCGGCTTTCCCAAAAAACTGATTATCGTGCGTCATGCCGAATCTGAGCGCAATCTTGAACGGGAGAGAATTGAGAAAGAAAACTCAAATGAACTCACTCTTTCAATCAAGAAACGCGACCCAGACATTGAGCTCACTTCGAAAGGAATTGAACAGGCAGCAGCCACTGGCAAGGCCCTTAAGGAGAAATTCGGATCTTTTGACATTGCCTTTGTCTCTCCATTCAAAAGAACGAGACAGACAGCCGAGATTATCCTTGATAATATGAAATGCAACTGCGATTATAGGATTGAAGAAAGGCTTAGAGAGAAAGAGATGGGCATACTTGACATGTACACAAAGAAAGGCATCAAAGAAAAGTTTCCAGACGAGTATGAAAGAAAGCAAAGAGAAGGCAAATATTACTACCGCCCGCCTGGCGGCGAAAGCTACGCAGATGTCGGTCTGCGGCTATACAGTTTTATTGGTTCAATGATGCGCTCCGGAAGCGGGAAAAACTGCCTGGTTGTCGCCCATTCTGTCGTCGTAAAAATGTTCAGAAAGAATATCGAGAAAATGCTTGA